>NZ_JAFMOS010000500.1 GCF_019049755.1 Rahnella perminowiae | reverse complement strand
ATGTTATAGGGTTTTTAAATTCTGGCTCATAAATTGCAAGCGGAAAAAGGCGAAAAAAACCTGCTTTAAAAGCAGGTTCTTCAAACTCATCCTCTTTACTACAGGCGAAAAAAACCTGCTTTAAAAGCAGGTTCTTCAAACTCATCCTCTTTACTACAGGCGAAAAAAAACCTGCTTTAAAAGCAGGTTTTTCAAATATGGTCGGCGAGAGAGGATTACGCGCATCTGCGATGCTTGCCCTGCGGGCCGTTGCTAAAGCAACGTGGTCTCGCTTCGCTCGGCTCAAACCTCCTTCGGAGGTTCTCATCCTCTTTACTACAGCCGAAAAAAAACCTGCTTTAAAAGCAGGTTTTTCAAATATGGTCGGCGAGAGAGGATTCGAACCTCCGACCCACTGGTCCCAAACCAGTTGCGCTACCAAGCTGCGCTACTCGCCGAATGGGGCGCATCTTACTGCGACCCCCTGGGAGCGTCAATGGCTTTTTGAAACATCCGAACTGACTGGCCAGAAATTATCCGATACGCCGCCAAAATGACCTACAACTTCTGTTCTGCCTGAGGTTTGGCACACCAGTTATTCGCCGGATTGATACCACCGTCTGGCGAGGTGTAGCCCAGGCAGCCCAAAATTGAATCGAATAACTCCACATGGCGTTTCTTTGCGCCCACACGTTGCTGCGCCTGTAACTGCTCAAATGCCAGTTTATGGTCCGGTTGTTCAAGGAAACTATCCGAAGCCCATACCATCATCGGCACGCGGAACTGCTCCGGCGGTGCCATCTCGCGTGGTGTACCGTGCAGATGCGAATTCTCATCGATAGATTCACCGTGGTCCGAGGCGTAAAACACCAGCGCTTTCTTATCACGCAACTGATCAATCACGTTGTCGATAAAGGTATCGGTATACAACACGCTATTGTCGAAGGCATTAATCAGTTCCGCTTTGGTGCAGGTATTGCTCTTACACTCCGGTGTGTACCGGGCGTAACTGCGCGGATAGCGCTGGGAATACAGATAGTGCGAGCCTTTGGTATGCAGGATCACCAGATGCTTGCCTTTAGGATGCGTTGCCAGTGATTGCTGTAACTCATTGACCAGCAACATGTCATCCACCGGTTTGCCATCGTTGCGCTTTTCCGAGGCGATGATTTCGCGGAAGGAGAAATTATTGGTGTCAGCATTATTATAGAACCACAGCTCGCTTTGCATCGCGAACAGCTCAGAGGTGAAGCCCAGCGACTTCATCACTGCAAATATGTTCTGCTCTTTCAGTGTACGCTGCGGGTTATCCGCCGTACCGCCTTCACGCACGAACATACAGCGCAGTGACAACTTAGTGGCCGTATCGCAGGATGTCCCGCGAAACGCGACCAGATTCTTCTCTTTGGACAGGCGCGGCGTGGTATCGCGCTCATACCCTAAAATCCCCATGTGATCCCAGCGGGTGGTTTCACCGATGATAAACACCACATAGGTGTCATCAATACCGGCGGGTGGCACATAAGTAAATTCTTTTGCAGGATCAAAATAATGGCTGGCATCCTGACTTTCATCCACCTGCGTATAGGCGTACAAACCCAGTGCAGCCAGCCAGTTAGAGGGCAGATAGGAGTGCGCGACCACGCCGCCATAACTCGGCAGATCCACGTTAGTTTTCTTCTCATTGACGCTCTGGGCGTGATCCAGAGAACGCAGCGGCAACCAGACCAGCAATGCCGCCGCCAGCAGCACAGTTAAAGGCAACGCCCGCTGTCCCGGCGTTTTCATCTGCTCAATCAGTGTAAAGCGCAGATTGTTTTTCCAGATGAGGAACAGGGGGATTGCGCTGACCAGCGCCATCCAGATAAACAGGTGATAACCGATGATCTCTTTGCTCAGATCGATATCAGTGGTCATCACCGACACCACAATGCCGTAACCGATCACCACATTGAACATCACCATGTAATAACTGGCAGCAACGGAAATCAGCACCAGCAAGCTGGCGATAACGCGGAAGAACAGCCGCCCGCCCAGTGAGAGGAGACGCAGAACAAAGAAGGTGAATAAGACGATGGCGCAGACTTCAGTGACGGCCTGCACCAGTTCAGCTGATGTGAAATGATTGACCAATGCAGCAAAGCGGCGCTGGAACACAGAGACATTCAAAAAAATGCCAATGTAAATCGCTAACAATAAAGAGATATTTTGCTGCGATAGAGTCTTCACTCTATTCATGAAAAGTAACTTTCCTAACGTATTTTGAAAGATTTGGAATCATTGTGACATGTTTATAGCGGACTGGTTCACAGATTATGCTGAGAATGAGGTGTATATGGCGTTCAGAAGGGTTATGCCTGTACGGCGACATCAATTTTTTTTGAATGTTTTCTGTTTGTCAGGGAATACACACGGAAAAAGCAAAAAGGAGGCCGGAGCCTCCTGAGATTTTTGTTTTGATACATCACAACATTCCCCTGGTGAAGGCGTTGTGGATCAGAACACTATTTAACGTTCAGCGTGACGTCGATATTGCCACGGGTCGCGTTGGAGTACGGGCACACCTGATGCGCTTTAGCCACCAGCGCTTCGGCTTCGCTGCGCTCAAAGCCCGGCAGGGTAATATCAAGCTGCACTTCAATACCATAGCCGCCAGGGATGGCTCCAATCCCTACCGCACCTTCAATTTTAGCGTCAGCCGGGATCTTAATTTTTTCCTGCGCGGCCACGGCTTTCAGTGCACCAAGGAAACAGGCGGAATAACCGGCAGCAAAAAGTTGCTCAGGGTTAGTACCGCCCCCCATGCCGCCCATCTCTTTTGGCACACCCAGTTTGACGTCAAGAACGCCGTCATCGGAAGTCGCACGGCCATCACGGCCACCGGTCGCGGATGCATGAGCACGATACACAACTTTTTCAATAGACATATTTCGTTCCTTATCGGTGATAAACACTTATTAGTTTTAAACGATTTAATCGTGCACTACTTTATTAATACTATCCGACACTCCGAAGAAGCACTTGCGGAATCGTCTGTTTCATACGGCACTCAGACTTACGCTTTATCCTGAAGCTTAGCCCGTAATACTTCGAGCTGCTGTTTCAGCGCCACGATTTCGCCGACATCGCATTCTGTCGCACACAGAATGGCTTCGGGGATACCCTGCGCTTTTTCGCGCAACATCTTACCCGCAGCGGTGAGAGAAATAATCACCTGACGTTCGTCGGCTTTGGCGCGCTGACGCACCAGCAGATCTGCCGCCTCGAGGCGCTTTAACAGCGGCGTTAAGGTCGCTGAATCCAGAAACAATTTTTCACCAATTTCCGACACCGTGACTTCATCACGTTGCCACAGCACCAGCATCACCAGATATTGCGGATAAGTGAGTCCGAGCTGCCCGAGCAACTTACGGTAAACCTTATGCAGTGCCAGATTCGCAGAGTAAAGCGCGAAACACATCTGTTGATCCAGATGCAGCATGCGGTTTTGTGTCGGGTCGGTATCTGTTTTCATGTTCATGTCGCCAATATATATAGCGCACGATATTATCGCAAGCATATTTTATTGTTCATCTGCTTTGCCTGCATCAAAAACCTTCAATACGCTGCAACATGTACGGATAAAACGGGTTAGATGAAACCCGCATCAGTTGATCCATACTCACCACCAGTGCGCCATTTTCCCCGCGGGCCGCCAGTGTTCCCAGCCTGATGCCAAATTGCGCCGGGCCTTGAGGACTGCGCCCGTACAACGAATCGTCAGTCGGGAAAGGCAGCGAGACATGCGATAACGAATAGAACTCTGAAGGATAATTCAACCCCAGCGGGCTGACCGCCGCAGTACCTTGCCCCGCCGCAGTAGTTTTTGCGACAGCGGCGGCATCATCCGGTGAGGCATTGGTGACAACCGTCGTCTGATACGTGCGCGGTGGCGCAGGTAACAGGCGCTCTGCTGCAGCTTCAGAGGAAGGACGCAACAGCGGGCCGACATAAGCACTGCGGTTGATATCAAACAGCACCAGCTGGCTGCCGTTGGCGGGAAGCTGATTAAACAACGCCGTCACCACCGCACGGGAACTGACGGTGGAATCGACAACTGACTGAAACGCCAGCAACGGCGGTAACTGCGCCAGCTTGCCAGTTTGCGCATCCTTGCTGATCTGCTGCTGCAAAACATGAGTAAGCAGATAGGACTGACGGGCGGCTTTTACAGGGAAGGAATTGTATTTAAAAGGATTAAATTCCGGCATCAGGTTCAGCCAGGCCGTTTTGGCAAAGGCCGGGAAAATAGCCGGCCAGCCCGCATAGCCTGCAAAGCGTGCAAAACTCGTCACACCAATCATCGGGGAAATCAGCACCACGCGCGTAGGCCTCGCCAGTGCAGGGTTATCAAGGGCATCCAGCGTGTATTTCATCGCCAGCGCTCCCCCGTTTGAAAAACCCACCAGTTGCAGTGGCACATCTGTGCCAGCTGCGCGACGCGCCTCACGCACCGCCAGCCGGGTGGCCGCCAGCCACTGCTCCCAGTCCACCCGCGTCAGCCCGCCGGGTACGGTGCCGTGGCCGGGCAGACGGATACCGACAGCCACAAATCCACGGCGGCGATAATCCTGCGCAATATGCCTCAGGCTGTAAGGGGAATCCGTCAGGCCGTGTAACAACACCACAGCGCCGACCGGCTTACCGTCGGGCATCAGTTCATAAGAACGGTTCCAGTCCTGTGCAAAACGTTCCGGATAAATCGGGCTGCGGTCATAATAGCGGTTGAGCGGGATACGGTCCCCGCTGTCCAGCTTATCCGTCACCTGCTGCTTCACTTCAACAAAAGCCTGTTGCTCGGCACGTAAATAGGCAGGCCAGTCGCTTTTATCAAGCTGTTCGGTGCTCAGCTCGTCCGGCACCAGTTTATGCCATGGCTCAAGCGGCGGCCCCTGTAAGGCGTCATAAGTACGCACCCCGAAAAGCGTAATAACCACCAGAATCAGTGCCAGTAACAGTTTTTTCAGGCGTTCAGAGAGACGACGAAGTTGCATTAAGCAGGGGTTTCCTAAAAAAGTTTTGCAGAAAGACAGCCTCTTAAAGATATGTCCTTCAGGAGCATTATTGGGAAAATAATAATGCAATTACCTGGAACGGTGGCTGCACAAAGCGCAAATTTTCGCCCCATTTTTGTTCAGTTGCATTCCGTCCATGGTGCAACAAATATACAGCCCGGTTATATAACGAACCCTAAACCCATTAATATCAATAGCTAATGATTTGGCACAGGCTTTGCTTAGATGAATTCAATCTTGTATACCAGATGGGATTCAGAAAATGGCCTCAGTTTCAGACACCGTTGCGTCACCCTTTCGCGGCTTTACCTTACGGGAATGGCAGCAACATTATCGCAGCGCGCCGGACAGCCTGCGCACCACGCTTTCCCTGGTTTTGGCAAGCCTGAGTGAAACAGACACCGCCTGGATTTATCTCGCCACGGCAGAGCAGCTTGAAGCACAAATCACCCGTCTTGAAACCCTGCGCGATCAGGCTGAAGGTTCCCTGAGCGCCCTGCCGTTGTTTGGCGTGCCGTTCGCCGTCAAAGACAATATGGATATCGCTGGCTGGCCGACCACGGCAGCCTGTCCGGCGTTTGCTTATACCGCAGATGCGGATGCCACCGTTATCGCCAACCTGAAAGCCAAAGGCGCGGTGGTGATCGGTAAAACCAATCTGGATCAGTTTGCCACCGGTCTGGTGGGCACCCGCTCACCGTATGGCGCCGTACGTAATACATTCAATCCGGAGTACGTCAGTGGTGGTTCCAGTTCCGGTTCTGCGTCGGTGCTGGCCCGCGGTCTGGTGGCATTTTCGCTGGGTACCGACACCGCCGGCTCCGGACGCGTTCCGGCTGGCTTTAATAATATTGTCGGGCTGAAACCGACCAAAGGCTGGCTGTCGAATACCGGTGTGGTGCCGGCCTGTCGCCTGAATGATACCGTCTCGATTTTCGCCCTGACCGTCGCCGATGCCCAAATCATTGCCCACGCCGCTGGCGGATATGATGCCGCCGATGCCTATTCCCGTAAAAATCCACATACCGCGCCGGTGGCCTTACCGGCACAGCCGCGCATTGCCGTGCCCGATCGTCTGGAATTCTTTGGCGATACACAGGCAGAAGCGGCGTTTAACCAGGCCCTCGATCACCTGCGCCACCATGGGGTGACACTGGAACCCATTGATTTCACGCCGTTCCGCGAACTGGCTGAACAGTTGTATTACGGTGCGTGGGTGGCAGAACGTACCGTGGCGGTTGGCGAAATATTTGAGGAAAGTCCGGAAGCGATGGATCCGGTCGTGCGCGGGATAGTGGCTAATGGCGTGAACTATACCGCCTGTGACGCCTGGCGCGCCGAGTATTTACGGGCGGAACTGGCGCGCAAAATTCATCTGGCGCTGGAAGGATTTGACGCGCTGGTCGTGCCGACATCGCCAACCATCCGCACACAGGAAGAGTTGGTACAGGAGCCGGTGCTCTACAACTCGCAGTTCGGCATTTACACCAACTTCACCAATCTGGCGGATTTGTCAGCGCTGGCGCTACCTGCCGGTCTGCGTGCGGACGGCCTGCCCGCCGGTATCACCCTTATCGCTCCCGCCTGGCACGATGATGCGCTGGCGAATTTTGGCCGTCAGTGGCAGCGCAGCCTGAGCCTGCCGCTCGGTGCGACCGGGCTTACGATGAAACCTGAAGAATTCATGACTGCCACGCCGGTGAATGCTGCCTGCGTGCGCGTCGCCGTAGTCGGCGCTCACCTGACCGGTATGCCACTCAATTTCCAGCTCACCAGCCGCCATGCGGTGCGCGTCGAACAAACCACTACCGCGGCTACCTACAAGCTCTACGCCCTCGCCAACACCACACCGCCCAAACCGGGGCTGGTGCGGGCGGAAGGCGGCAGCACCATCATCGTCGAACTCTGGGATATCCCGCTGGCGCGCTTTGGTGAATTTGTCGCTGAAATCCCGGCACCGCTGGGTATCGGCTCTCTCGAACTGGCAGATGGCCGCATCGTAAAAGGGTTTATTTGTGAACCGTGGGCGATCAGCGGAGCCACAGATATCACGGCGTTTGGCGGCTGGAGAAGTTACCTCCACAGCCTCAATTCATCACCGGTAAAAAGCTGAGGAACGCACATGTTCAATATCGTATTGATTGCTAACCGTGGCGAAATCGCCTGCCGTGCGATCCGCACGCTGAAACGTCTGGGCATTACCAGCGTGGCCGTTTATTCCGATGCCGACCGCAATGCACCGCATGTCACACAGGCGGATATCGCCATCGCGCTGGGCGGCGAAAAGGCCAGTGATAGCTACCTGATGATCGACAAAATTCTGGCCGCCGCCAAAGAAACCGGCGCGCAGGCAATTTATCCGGGATACGGCTTTTTATCCGAAAGCGCAGAATTCGCCGATGCCTGCGAAGCCGCCGGGATTGCCTTTATCGGCCCGACCGCCGGACAAATCCGCGAGTTTGGCCTCAAGCATCGCGCCCGCGAATTAGCCGGAGCCGCAAATGTGCCGATGACGCCGGGCACCGGTTTGCTCGACAGCATTGATGAAGCGGTGAAAGCTGCCGCTGAAATCGGCTATCCGGTGATGCTGAAAAGTACCGCGGGCGGCGGGGGGATTGGCCTGACGCGCTGCGACGATGAAGAGACATTACGCGCCGCGTGGGACAGCGTGAAACGTCTCGGCGAGCAGTTTTTCCGTGATGCCGGTGTGTTTCTGGAACGCTTTGTCGATCGCGCCCGCCATGTCGAAGTGCAAATTTTTGGCGACGGCAAAGGCCGCGTGGCGGCTCTCGGTGAACGGGACTGTTCATTGCAGCGCCGCAATCAGAAAGTCGTGGAGGAAACGCCTGCACCGAATCTGCCGCAGGCCAGCTGCGAAGCGTTACATCGCGCCGCCGTGCAGCTGGGTGAATCGGTCAGTTACCGCAGCGCCGGTACCGTTGAATTTATCTATGACGCCGCGCGCGACGAATTTTATTTTCTCGAAGTGAATACCCGTTTACAGGTTGAACATCCGGTCACCGAAATGGTCACCGGTCTGGATTTGATCGAATGCATGCTGAATGTTGCCGCCGGTATCCCGCTGAACTGGTCTGCCATGGAAAAATCCCCGCAGGGCGCGTCCATGGAAGTGCGTATTTACGCTGAAGATCCGCTGAAGAATTTCCAGCCAAGTCCCGGCGTGCTGACTGAAGTATTTTTCCCCGGCGATGTGCGTGTCGACGGCTGGGTCTCTACCGGCAGCGAAGTGTCAGCATTTTATGACCCGATGATCGCCAAGCTGATTGTTCACGGCACCGATCGTCAGGATGCACTGGTGAAAATGTCCGCCGCGCTGACCGCCACCCGCCTGCACGGTATCGCCACCAATATCGATTATTTGCGACAGGTGGTTGCCACGCCGGTATTCCGCGAAGGTCAGATGTGGACACGCATGCTCGACAGTTTTGCTTACGCGCCAAACGCCATCGAAGTGATTGCCCCCGGCACCTACAGCAGCGTGCAGGATTATCCGGGACGTCTCGGTTACTGGGATATCGGCGTGCCGCCTTCCGGCCCGATGGATGATTTCGCCTTCCGTCTCGCCAACCGCATTGTCGGTAATCATCCGGATGCCGCTGGCCTGGAATTCACGTTGCAGGGGCCGGTGCTGCGTTTTCATTGCGACACCGTTATCGCACTGACCGGTGCACGTTGCCCGGCAACGCTTGACGGCGAACCCGTGTCTTACTGGCAGCCGGTGGAGGTGAAAGCCGGTCAGACGCTGACGCTTGGCCGCGCCACGCAGGGTTGCCGCACTTATCTTGCCGTGCGTAATGGTTTCGACGTGCCGGTGTATCTCGGCAGCCGCTCAACCTTTGCGCTCGGGCAGTTTGGCGGTCACGCCGGCCGCACGCTGCGCGTCGCCGATATGCTGACCGTCTCGCAGCCGGCACTCGCGGCCTGCACTACGCCTGCGCCGGTCAGTTTACCGCAGGCAGCAGCGGAAAATATCGTGCCGCCTTACGGTGAACTCTGGAATATCGGGGTGCTTTACGGGCCACACGGCGCACCGGATTTCTTCACGAAAGAATCCATCGATGCCTTTTTTGCTGCCGAATGGCAGGTGCATTACAACTCCAACCGCCTCGGTGTGCGGCTGGTCGGTCCGAAACCGCAATGGGCGCGACAGGACGCCGGCGAAGCCGGTCTGCATCCCTCGAATGTTCATGACTGTGAATACGCCATTGGCGCGATCAACTTTACCGGCGACTTTCCGGTGATTCTGACCCGCGACGGGCCAAGCCTCGGCGGTTTCGTTTGCCCGGTGACCATCGCCAAAGCCGAACTGTGGAAAGTCGGACAGGTAAAACCGGGCGATAAAATCCGTTTCCATCCGATCAGTTTTGAGCAGGCGCAGGCGCTGGAACAGGCACAACAAGCCACGCTCGATTCACTGATGCCGGTCAACGCGGTAGCGCTGCCCGTGCCGTCCCTGCTGCCGGACAACACCGCTTCCGCCACGGTTCTTGCGGCTTTACCGGCGACGGCGGAACGCCCGTCGGTGGAATACCGGCAGGCAGGTGACAGCTACGTGCTGATTGAGTACGGCGATAACGTGCTGGATCTGGCGGTGCGCATGCGCATTTATCTGCTGATGAACGCCATCAGGGCCGCCGGTCAGCAAGGTATAGAAGAACTGTCGCCGGGCGTGCGCTCGCTGCAAATCCGCTACGACAGCCGTGTGCTGCATCAGACCGCGCTGCTGCAACACTTACTGACGCTGGAACACAATCTGGCCGATGTCAGCCAGCTGAAAATCCCGACCCGCATCGTGCATATGCCGATGGCGTTTGAAGATTCAGCGACGCTCGGTGCGGTCGAACGCTATCAGCAAACCGTGCGGGCCGATGCGCCGTGGCTGCCCAATAACGTTGATTTCATCCAGCGCACCAACGGGCTGGCAAACCGTGAAGAGGTGAAAAACATCATTTTCGACGCCAGCTATCTGATCCTCGGCCTGGGTGATGTCTATCTCGGCGCACCCTGCGCGGTGCCGGTCGATCCGCGCCATCGCCTGCTCAGTTCCAAATACAACCCGGCGCGGACCTTCACCGCCGAAGGCACGGTCGGCATCGGCGGCATGTACATGTGTATTTATGGCATGGATTCGCCGGGCGGCTATCAGCTGGTCGGCCGCACGCTGCCGATCTGGAATAAGTTCCTGAAAAATGAGCAGTTCAGGAATGGTGAGCCGTGGCTGCTGCACTTCTTCGACCAGGTGCGGTTCTACGAAGTTACTGAAGCCGAACTGGAAGTTCAGCGCGAAGCTTTCCGTGAAGGGCGCGCACAAATCCGTATCGAAGAGACGGAGTTCGATTTTGCGCGATATACGCAATTCCTTGCGGATAACGCCGCCGATATTGCTGATTTTCGCACCCGGCAAACTGAAGCTTTTACCCGCGAAGTGGCGCACTGGCACGAAGCGGAAAGCGCCGCCGTGGAAGCGGCTGCCAACGCCGTGCAGTTAGTGGAAGACGATGCGGATCAGGACGGGCATTTGGTCAGCGCCGACCTCAACGGCAATGTCTGGAAAATTCTGGTGCAGCCGGGGCAGCAGGTCGAAGAAGGCCAGCCGCTGATCGTGGTGGAGGCCATGAAAATGGAGCTGTCAGTGAACGCACCCTGCGCCGGCACTGTCCTCAAAATCAGTTGCCAGCAAGGCCGTCCGGTCGGGCCAGGTGATGCATTGTTGTGGCTGGACACCGCCGTCTGAAGCCGTTCAACACTGTTTTAAAAACCTAAGGGAATATTTTATGCAACTGACTGGCCCGAAATCTTCACGCAGTAAAAGCCGTCCGGAAGGGCTGGCGGAACGCATTTATCAGCAACTGAAAGACGACATTTTCAGTTTTCGCCTGCTGCCGGGTGACCGGTTCAGTGAAAACGACATTGCCGACCGGATGGACGTCAGCCGCACACCGGTACGTCAGGCGCTGTTCTGGCTGGAGCACGAAGGCTACGTCGAAGTGTTTTTCCGCAGCGGCTGGCAGGTGCGCCCGTTCGATTTCGACTTTTTCGAGCAATTGTACGACCTGCGCATCGTGCTGGAACTGGAAGCGGTAAAACGGCTGTGCGCATTGCCGCCTGCCGCCCAGCCCTTGCAGCTGGCCGAACTGAAAGCGTTCTGGGTTGATCAGCCTCAGCTGGCAGATGGCCAGGTGGTATCGCGTTATGACGAAGCGTTTCACATGACGCTGGTGGCTGCAGCCGGTAACGCCGAAATGGCGCGTATCCACCGCGAACTGACGGAGAAAATCCGCATCATCCGGCGTCTGGATTTCACCAAAGGTGAGCGGGTTAACGCCACCTATAAAGAGCATGCGGGCATTTTGCTCGCCATCATTCAACAACAAACCGGGGAGGCACAACGCCAGTTACACGACCACATTGCCGTCAGTAAAGCCGAGGTGCGAAAAATTACTTTGCATATGTTGCACCGGGCGCGGGCGGAGAGTGACGAGGGCAACCCGTCATGACTTTTTTAAATGTTGTTTCGACTTTCATCATACCCGCGTTCTCTTAACGTATTTAAATCACAGCATTTTACAGAGGATTCATCTATGCAACGTCGACGTTTTATTAAAGCCTTTGCTCTTTCCGCCACCGTAGTCAGCATGGGCCTGGCCTGGAGCGCGCAGGCTGCCGACACCATCAAAGTCGGTATCATGCACTCGCTTTCCGGCACCATGGCGATTTCAGAAACCCCGCTGAAAGACGTGGCGCTGATGACCATTGACGACATCAACGCCAAAGGCGGCGTGCTGGGCAAAAAACTGGAACCGGTGGTCGTCGATCCGGCTTCCAACTGGCCATTGTTCGCCGAAAAAGCCCGCCAGTTGCTGACGCAGGATAAAGTCGCGGTAGTGTTTGGCTGCTGGACCTCGGTGTCGCGTAAATCCGTGCTGCCGGTGTTTGAAGAACTGAACGGCCTGCTGTTCTATCCGGTGCAATACGAAGGCGAAGAAATGTCGCCAAACGTGTTCTACACCGGTGCAGCGCCTAACCAGCAGGCGATCCCGGCGGTGGAATATCTGATGAGTGAAGACGGCGGTGCGGCCAAACGCTTCTTCCTGCTCGGCACCGATTATGTGTATCCGCGAACTACTAACAAAATTCTGCGCGCCTTCCTGCATTCCAAAGGCGTGAAAGACAGCGATATCGAAGAAGTCTATACGCCGTTCGGTTACAGCGATTATCAGACTATCGTCTCCAACATTAAGAAATTCTCCGCAGGCGGAAAAACTGCCGTGATTTCCACTATCAACGGTGATTCCAACGTGCCGTTCTACAAAGAGCTGGCAAATCAGGGTGTGAAAGCGACCGATGTGCCGGTAGTGGCGTTCTCTGTGGGTGAAGAAGAACTGCGTGGGATCGACACCAAACCGCTGGTGGGCGATCTCGCGGCGTGGAACTACTTCGAGTCCGTCGATAACCCGACCAACAAGAAATTCGTGGCCGAATGGAAGGCCTACGCTAAAGCCCACAAACTGCCAAACGCCGATAATGCGGTCACCAACGACCCGATGGAAGCGACTTATGTCGGTATCCATATGTGGGCACAGGCGGTGGAAAAAGCCGGTACGACGGACGTGGATAAAGTCCGCGCCGCCATGGCCGGGCAGACCTTCGCCGCACCATCCGGCTTCACGCTGACCATGGATAAAACCAACCATCACCTGCACAAACCGGTGATGATCGGCGAAATCGAATCCAACGGTCAGTTCAATGTGGTCTGGCAGACCGACAAACCTATCCGCGCCCAGCCGTGGAGCCCGTACATCGCGGGTAACGATAAAAAGCCAGATACTCCGGTAAAAACGACTCACTGATCATTCATGAGTCGCCATTCATACCCCATCCCAACCC
>NZ_JAFMOS010000501.1 GCF_019049755.1 Rahnella perminowiae | reverse complement strand
TCTGCACGTTATGCGCAAAAATGAGGCCCCAAAATAGAACAAGGAAATATACACTCAGCCAATAAAATTTTAATTAACGGGGATGGGTTAACGACGACTCTCGGTGTATGATGCTTTTCTTTTTTACTGTCTGGCGTGATCGCCTGACTGCATCAGGAGAATTTGCTTATGCCGGACGAGAAACTATCGCGTGCGCGCGGCGTTGACCGGGTTATCGACATTTTTCGCCAGTTGCATATCGCTCGTCAGCCCATGGCGATCCGAGATTTGATCGACGCCACCGGTGCGCCGCGTTCCAGTGTATATGAACTTGTCAGTCTGCTGAGTGAGGCTGGGCTGATTGAACTGGATGCCGACGGCGCGGTGTTCTTTGGTCGTGAAATGCACTACTACGGTGCAGATTACATGGCGCATAACGATCTCATCCGCCGTGCACATCAGTTAATGGTTGAGATAGTGGCCCGTCTTGGTGAGACGGTGCAGCTATGTATGTTGGAAGGGGATAAGTACACCGTAGTTCTGTCAGAAAGTAGTGCCCACCCCTTCAAAATCACTTCTGATATCGGAGTGCGGGTACCGATTACCTGGACGGCCACCGGCCGTCTGCTGCTCAGTAATTGGTCAGACACTGCCATTCTCGATCTCATCCCTGAAGAAGATTATCGCCTGGCAAACGGGCAGGTCCTCGACAAGCAGGCGTTCCTCGAAGATATCCATCGTGCCGGACAACTGGGATATTGCCTGACTGAAGGTTTGTCAGAGAGTTTTACCTGCTGTATGGCAGCACCGATTCGTTCGCGTAGCGGGCAGGCGATAGCCGCTATCTGCTTTATGGTGAGTCGCGATACGCCTGAGGAGCGCCGTCAGATGTTACTGAGAGAGTTGATCGTTTTCGGGCAAAAATTGTCTGATTTCACCTGAGTCCGACACATTTTCTTAGTCAGGTGATAACTTTCAGTTCCGTGTCATGATACGTTTTTTATGAAACAGTCATTATCAGCCATGACCCTACCCTAAAATCCTGCTCCGTTGGCGTCAGATTTGGCACGTTAGCCCTTCATTGCAGCATAGCGTTTTCGGTATTCCCCTGGGGGAATACCATTATGTTTGCGAAACACCCGTGTAAAATAGACCGGATCGCTATAGCCCACCGACGCTGCCACCTTGCTCAGCGGCAATGCCGTGGTCTGCATCAGCCATTTTGCCCGATTAATGCGCTGCATCTCGCGCCAGGCGTAAATAGTCTGCCCCAGATTGTTTTTAAACAGGTGCGCCAGCCGCGAGGGCGACAGAAAAACCATCGCGGCCAGCCTTTCAATTCTCATCTCCTGGGCGATATGTTCGTTCAGGTAATCGCAGACTGCATTGATACGTGGGTCATGGGCATGACGGTTACTGATCGGCTGCAACTGAAAGCAGTTTATAATTAGCCGCTCCAGTGCATTCATCGCCAGCGCTTCGGAGAAAGGTACTGAGCCGTTATAGTGGCGGATTACTTCGTAAAACAGATCGCGCAGCACCAGTTGTTGCTGCGGGTCGTTGACCGTCGTTTTGCCAATGCCATGAGTGGTGTGATCCCACTTCAGCCAGTCGACCCAATAGGGCCGCGGGATAAAGTAAATCCACAGATGATCCCAGAACTCACTATGCTCATCACGCCCGTAGTGGTGGGATACGCCGGGCGGGAACAACAGCAGTTCATTTTCGCGAAACAGCAGTGCCCCGTCCCCTGCTTTGGCCCGCGCCTGGCCGCGCAGGGTCAGGTTGATGATGTAGCCCTTCATCCCCTGAGGGCGGTTAATATAGTAGTCGAGCTTCGATCCACGGCTGATGGGGGTAAAACCGGCAACTACCCAGGCGTTAAAGGTGAAGGTTTTTATCAATGGCGAGAAGTTCAAAAGCTCATTGATATCCAGTTCCATATCTTCTCCGCCGGTTGTCATGTGCCGTTAACTTTCGATGATACTAAAGTCCCAGCCTTTGAGACGCAATGGCTCACCGCAGGCCACTGTTTTACCGCTCAGCAGTTCAGTGCCTGCCGTTTCCGCGATCGCTTCCTGATTATCAGCGCTGTAGTTAAACAGGAAGTGGATATACTTGCCGTCGCGGTTACGCATCGTTCTGGCGACCAGCGGATAACGATGGATGGAGGTGCGTGAACGTAAGCTCAGCCCATCGGTCAGCGTGTCAAAAAGCTGCTGAATCAGCGATTTGTGTGGCAGGAAGCCAACATATAGCGCCCGTCCTTTACCGTAATCAGCCTCAGTGGCCGCCGCGTATTCTCCCCAGGCCGGATGCTGGTAGCGCAGCAGCGTGCGGGTGCCCGGCGCAGGGGTCAGCAGTTCCATCCACAGTTCGACATTATTATGTGCACGGCAGTCGATCGCTGGCGTACAGGCAGCAACAGTTACGTCCTCAGGTAGCGTGAACTGGCTATAGGTTACGCCGCAGGCCTGACACAGGATGCCCGGCTGGGCACTGCTGCGCACCTTCACGTTCTCGTCGCTAAAACCAGACTTAAAGCCAATCAGCGCTCGCCCTCCTTGCTCAATATAGTGGTTTATGCGCGCCAGCAGACCGTCATCAGCGGCGTAGAGACCAGGAACAATAAGCGTTTTATAGCGCGAGGTTTCATCAGTTACGTCATTAATGATATCCAGCGCGATATTATGATCATAGAGCGCGTCGTGGAAGCGACGGAAAATATCGTTGTAGACGTTGCCCTGAGCATTACCGGGACGAAACTGGTTAAGCGCATCCATCGCTTCGTTGCTGATCAACAGTGCGACATCATTCTCCGCGCGCAGCCCGGCAAGCTTAGGGGAGAGGCGGGCGAAATCGGCGCCGATAGTCGTCGCTTCTTGCCAGGTGGCGTTGCGCGAAAAGTCGTGGCTCAGCAAACCCTTCCAGTAGGTTTCAAAAGCGTTGTGAATGGAATGCCAGTGCCAGTAGGAAACCATCGCCGCGCCGGCGGCCACGTGGCTGAAGGCCTGCAGCCGCAACTGGCCGGGGAACGGCGTCCACTGGGCGAACCCCTGCGCCTGCGTTTCAAGAACGAAATAGTTATTTCCCCCCTTGAGTGCGCGGGTGATAGTACCGCCAAAGGCGATTTCCCGCCCGGTCAGGTGCTTCTGGCTGGGGTGATAGATATCAACCCCGGCGATATCCAGCGCCTTCGCGGCGGCAAAATGGTCAACCCGCGGCTGCACGCCAAACGAATAGCCGCGCCACTCAAAGTCAAAATTATGGGTCACGAACTGATGAGGGAGCGAGTACTCCCGCACGATCTCCGCCTGCCAGGCCAGATATTCCGTCACCTGCTGGCGCTGATAGCATGAGAAGGCGCAGGCGAGGCTGGCATTAATGGTGTTCTCAACGGGCGGGAAATCATCCCAGTTATCGATGCGGTTACTCCAGTAATCGAGGCCGAAGTCGTGATTTAGCGTGTCGAGGCTGGTGTATTTTTCGCGCAGACTGCGTACAAATCCCGTCTGCATATAATGTCCGACGTTGTCGTAGTGCTTTGTTTCGTTATCCAGTTGCCAGCCAACAATCGCCGGGTGGTGGTGCACGTGCGCCAGCAGGGTGCGGATAATCTTTTCCGCATAGCGGCGAAAATTAGGGTTAACGATATCCATAATCTGCCGTGGGCCGTACTTCTGCTGCCCCCCGGCGGTGGTAACGAGAATATCAGGGTATTTAGCGACCAGCCAGGCCGGTACCGCATAGGTGGGAGTGCCGATGATCACCGCGATACCCGCTTCGTGCATTGCGTTAAGCACACGATCGATGTGGTAAAAATTATATTCACCTTCCTGCGGCTCCAGCGTGCTCCAGGTGGATTCTGCAATACGTACGACATTGATGTTCGTTTCGCGCATCAGTGCGATATCTTTCGCCAGTCGGTCCTCCGGCATATATTCGTCGTAATAAGCGACACCGTAATATAAATCAGACATAGAGTTTACCTCATGAAGTTAGTGTGCGGCTGCGGACTGCGGGGCGAAAAATCGCGCTTTATCCAGCGTGATAAAGGAGAGCAGAGTGAAGCACAGGGCTATGCTGCCAAGCACCACGTAGCTGCTGGTGAAACCCAGGCTCTGGTACATATGGCCAATGCCGGTAGAGAGGAAAATCGAGCTGAAGCTTTTGGCGAACTGAAAGCCAATCAGATAGACGGTGGCGGAAAGCATAGGGTTAAAGTTAGCGGCGATATATTTCAGCGCAGCAACCAGCAGCACTGAACTTTCAAAGCCGTGCAGCAGTTTAATCAGGCTGATGGAGACCGGGCCGATCGCCCAGGCAGAACCGATAATGCGCAGACTCATAATTATGCCACAGTACAGCAGGGCGTTTTTAGGGCCGATTTTATTGACGAACCAGGGCGCGAAAAACATCACTACCGCATCAAGGACGATTTGCCCGGTCGTCAGGTAACCAAAGACTTCCGCACCGCGCGCCTTGCTTTCAAAGAAGTGGCTGTAATAGATAGCGAACTGCTGGTCGTAAGTTTCATAGACCGCACCGACGCCAATCATGTAGGCAGCGAAGAACCAGAATTTCTTCATCTTTAGCAGAGCGGTGGCGTCATCAAAAGTCACGGGAGAGCCTTTGCTCTGCGGTTGTGCTCCTGCATGGGTGGTGTCGACCCGGGTTTTCCAGACGACAAACAGCAGGCAGACCCCGGCAGCGCTGGCCAGCCAGAAAATCATGTTCTGATCGACGCCGTAGAGCTTGCCGGCGGCAAACGTACCTATAGCAGCACCAATCCCGCCGAACATACGCGCCCGACCAAATTCAAATCCGGAGGCGCGGCTGACCTTATCAATATAGGCTTCGCAGATGCCACAGCCAGCGCCATAGGCCATGCCTATATAAACCCCTCCAGCCAGTGCGCCGAGAATCACGTTGTACTTCAGCAGTGGGGCGAAGACATAAATCCAGTAGGGAGCAAACAGTGTAATAATGATGGCCAGCATCCACATCAGGTGTTTGCGGTAGACCAGTTTGTCGGAGATAAAGCCAAAAAGTGGTTGCACACAAACCGCGATGATAGCGGTAAATGAGTAAACCAGACCGACATCGGTATAGCTGATGCCGATGGTTTCCGTCAGCCAAAGTGACAGATAGGGATAACAGCAGCCCCAACCGATGAAGAAGAACAGGAAGAACAGGCAGCTAATTGAATAATTTTTTTTCATGATACCCTCGTTTCCTCACACACGAATCTTGATGTAGAGACGCGAGCAACGTTACCGTTTTGCGCGACGGGGAGTCATAAACGTTTCGCTACCGACCAGTAATAACCTGCTACAGCGAGACGCGCGTGAGCGGCTTCACATTATGGGGGGGACGAGAGATCCAGGTCACAGTATTCGGCGGAAGGGAGGTCAGGGGGGTGAGCCTGTTTATTTTCCCGGGAAATAGACGTCGCTGACGTAACGGGAAGCGCTACGGGTAGAAGTAAAAACGAGGGCAGCGTTATAAAAGAGAAACGAACAATAACGCTGACCGCGAATATGCCTGATATTTTACAAGCAGGGTGCAATGAAGAGATAAATCATTTTGACTTCACTGCATGCATCTTACGCCTCGCCGATAACAGGTAACCAGCACCGGCACAAACAACAAGAAACCAGGGAATAAATTCCACCAGCTTTGCATCACCGCCACCAGTGAGTAGCTGCAGATTGTTGATCGCCATGATAATGGTAACCGACATGGTAATGAGTGCGCCCATTGGTGCCCACAGCACTTGCCACGCGCTGTGGTTGTGTTTGCCAACACGCCGGAAAAACCGGATAACGGCAGCAGAGACCCCTACCTGAAGTATCAGGATCGACAAGGTCGCAATCGCGGAGCCGAAGGCGAAAATCTGGACTAACGGATCCATATTGGTGCCGCCCATTCCCATCAGCAGCAATAGTAGAATCACACTATGGGCATGGCTGGCCTTGTGCGGCGTTCCGTTGGCCGGGTGAGTTTGGCACAGTTCTTTCCAGATCAGGCCATCACGGCTGATGCTGAAGATATAACGCGAAATGTTGTTATGAAATGCCAGTGCAGCAGCAAACAGACTGGTGATCAGCAGCACGGACATGGTTTCAACGGCCCACTGACCGACATATTCGCGGGTAATATCAAAAATGAAGTTTCCAGGGTCTTTACGGGCAATCTCCACAATCTGATCAAAATTATAGGCTTGCACCAGCGACCAACTGGTAAAGCCAAAGAAAACGGTAATCATCAGCAGTGCGCAGAGGGTGGCGCGCGGCACGGTTTTATGCGGATCACGACACTCTTCGGCATAAATCGCCGTTGACTCAAAGCCGATAAATGAAGCGATACAAAAAATAAACGCAATACCGAGATTGCCGTGACTAAACACGGCCGGATCAAATGAACTGAAATTCAGTGGCCCCGGCTTTTTTATCAGCAAACTGACGTCCGTCAACAGCACAATTGCCACTTCCGCGATCATCAGCACTCCCAACAGTTTCCCCCCGACTTCTACCCGTTTAATACCGAAAATCCAGGCAATAATGGTAAACAGCATACTGAGTGCCCACCAGGGAATATGTAGCGCAAGATGCTGTGTAAGGAACTCCTGGCTAAAGAAGCCGAGCATGGAAATTATGGCTATCTGAATAGAGAGGTAGGCAATCAAGGCCAGTACTGACGCGGAGGCCCCCCAGTTTTCTCCCAGGCCTTTTGATATATAGGTATAGAAAGCTCCGGCGTCATTTACATAGCGGCTCATCGCTATGTAGCCCACAGAAAAGAGCATCAGAATAATGCAGGCCATAATATAAACGGCCGGAACACCGCCGCCATTCCCCGTAAAAATTGCCACAGGCAACCCACCAATAACCCCTGTCAGGGGGGAGGCAGCGGCAACGACAAAGAAGACCAGAGAAAATAAACCCAGGGAGTTTTTTCTTAACCCATTAATGTTACTCATCGCCAGCGCCCTATTTGTAAGTGGATATAGGACAGCATCATTTCCCAGCGGCGCCAGCGTGGGATAGAACAAATCGGACAGTCATATAGTGCAACATATGCACTTTTTTAGTGCCACCTTCTGTTAACTTGAAAATAACCTAATGGTAACTAATGCGCTCGGCATGGGCGGCAAGAAGCATACGGCGCTGGAAATCAAGCGGGGTGGTACTGATCAGTTTTTTGAATTCGCGCAGGAAATGTGACTGATCACTGAAACCCAAATTCAGTGCCAGTTCGGAAAACGAGACGCTGGCACCCTGATGTAAGCTGTTCAGGGCAGACTGGCAGCGCATGATGCGGCCAAATGCCTTCGGAGACATACCGGTATCCTGGCGAAACTGTCTCTGGATGGTACGACAGGTATAGCCAGTTAATGCCTCCAGTTGCCCGACACGGAAATTGCCTTTCTGTTGCAGGATTGTGCGAATAATTGAAGCAGTCACCGTTGACGTTTTGCGTGCCAGTCGCGGCGTAAAATAGTTATTAAACAAGGTGATTTGCTGTGCAAATAACTCAGTGCGCAGGATTTGCTCGCAGGCCTGACGTGCGTCCGGAACCACGTCCAGAAAATTAAACTCGCGGTCGGTCAGATCTTCTGCCATCACATCGAGAAAATCCGGAATGACACCAGGGGCAAAGCGCACACCGAAATAGCGGTGGTTTGGGATTAACCTTGCGCTGCGCGCTTCAAGGGTGGTTCCGCATACCCGCGCCATGGGATGAATGGTATCGCAGTCAAAGACAATATCTACGCAACCATCCGGTACCGCGAGGGTCAGAGGGGCAGACGGAGATACCTCGAAACTGTAAAAATGGGAAATGGCCGAATTCTCAGCGTTCATCAGCGAATATTGTCTCGCTGCACTGAGCACAAACCACGGCTGTTCCGGATTGATAATGTTTGTACAGGACATAAGCCCCCCGCCATAAAAAAGAACATTTCCTGTCTCTGCAATTCGGATGCCATATCCGGCGATCTCTTTTTCACAATGTCGCAAATATTCAATACAGCCGTTTTCCCATCCCGTAATTTTCATCGTGTCGCGAAACGATTAACAAAAATGTAACCCACCCATTGATGGAGTAACTGGCATGTCTGACGCCGCTAAAATTGATTTTATCTATCTTTCCGAGCAGGACATGATCCGTGCTGGTGTAACTGATATGACTGCCTGTGTTGACACGATGGAAAAGATGTTTGCTCTGCTATACCAGGGAGATTATCGCATGGCCGGAGCGAACAACGATTCACATGGGGCAATGGTGACTTTTCCGAACGACTCACCGTTTCCCAATATGCCTAAACCGACAGCTGATCGTCGCTTTATGGCGATGCCCGCCTATCTCGGCGGCGATTTCTGCACTGCGGGTATGAAATGGTATGGCTCTAATATCGCCAACCGGCAGAAGGGGTTACCACGATCCATTCTGATGTTTACGCTAAACGATGCGGATACTGGGGCACCACTGGCGTATATGTCGGCAAATTTGTTGTCAGCCTACCGCACGGGGGCTGTACCCGGTGTCGGCGCCCGCCATTTAGCACGTCACGATGCACAGGTGATCGGGTTGCTGGGGCCTGGCGTTATGGGGAAAACTACTGTGGCGGCGTTTATGGCTGTCTGCCCGCAGATAAACACCATCAAAGTGAAAGGCCGTGGTCAGAAGAATCTCGACAGCTTTATCGTTTGGGCCAGAAATACCTTTCCTCAGATCACCAACATCCAGGTCGTCGATAGCCTTGAACAGGTGGTGCGTGATTCGGATATCGTCACCTATTGCAGCTCCGGGGAAGTCGGCGATCCGGCAACTTATCCGTTGGTAAAACGCGAATGGGTCAAGCCTGGTGCTTTTCTCGCCATGCCGGCGCTGTGTAACCTTGACGAAGGCATGGAGCAACCCGATGTGCGTAAAGTGCTCGACAATACCGGGCTTTATCACGCCTGGTATGAAGAGGTCCCGAAACCTGCCCATCACACCATCCCCGTAATAGGCGTGCGGTTTATGGACATGCTGGCGGCCGGGAAATTGTCCGCTGACCAGTTGGAAGACATCGGCAAGATTGTTGCCGGAGATGCGCCGGGGCGCCAAAGCGATGACGAAATCATCATCATGTCAGTCGGCGGTATGCCGGTTGAGGATGTGGCCTGGGGTACTGTTGTCTATCGCAATGCGCTTGAAAAAGGGATCGGCCTCAAACTCAACCTGTGGAATGCGCCTGTACTCTTCTGAGTACCGGACAAGTCATGTCTTCACCTCCAATAATCTGATCTTACAGGTACAAAATGACCCAAATTACTAAAGTAAAAACCGGCTCAAAATTTGAAGAACGGGGGAGTTATTCCCGCATTGTTGCTGTCGATAACTGGATTTTTGTCTCCAATACAGCCGGCCGGGATCCGCGTAGCAACGAAATTCCTGACGACGTGACTGAACAAACACTCCAGGTTTTTGCAAATATTGAGATGGCTCTGGCAGCGGTCGATGCCACGCTTTCCGATGTGGTTTTTTCCCGGGTATATATTCAGGATCCGAAGGATGTCGCTAGCGTGATGGAGATTATTGGTGCGAAGTTTCGTGGCATCAATCCGGCGACCACGGTGACCTGCCCGCCGTTGGGATCGACCGTTTATAAAGTTGAGTTAGAAGTTACCGCCTGGCGCGGGGCTGGAAAAGCGGAAGTGGAAGAAATCACCGTCGGGTCTTAGTGCCGGGTTCTTTTACTGAATTTTTGCATATTAAACCACTTAAGAAGGTCGCTATGGCTCCGGCAATAACTCCTGTTCAGACTTCCGCCACTTTCCCTGCCGCAACGACTGTGGTGGTGATCGGAGGGGGCATCGTTGGCCTGACTGCTGCACTGGCGCTGGCTGAACGTAAAATCCCTGTAGTTTTATTGGAAAAAGGCGCTATTGCAGGAGAGCAATCATCCCGTAATCTCGGATGGGTACGTAAGACCAGCCGTCTTGCCGAAGATATTCCGTTAGCGCTGGCATCGGATCGGCTCTGGGCGATGATGCCGCATCGGCTGGGAAGTGATGTGGGTTACCGCCAGGCGGGGATAATGTTCGTTGCCCGCACGCAAGCGCAGATGGCTTTGTATGAAGGTTGGCTCAAATCGGTTGCGCAGCTGTCACTTGACTCACGTTTGCTTAGTCGGCACGAAATTGCTGCAATGGTCCCCGGGGGCAGAGGGCAATGGGCAGGGGGGATCTATACGCCTTCCGACGGACGTGCCGAACCGACACTGGCTGCCAGCGCGATAGCAAAAGCTGCGATCGCCAGAGGAGCCTTTATTGTGGAAAATTGCGCAGTGCGCAGCCTGACACTTTCTGCCGGGAAGGTCAGTGGTGTGGTCACGGAACGAGGCGAAATTCGTTGCGATCAGGTGCTGCTCGCCGGCGGGCTCTGGTCGAGGCGTTTTTTGGGCAATCATGGCGTATCCTTGCCGACCTTACCATTAATCTGCTCGGTATTGCGCACTCGTCCGATGGCTGGCCCGACAGAAATAGCAGTTGGCGCACCGGATTTTTCTTTCCGAAAACATCAGGATGGCGGGTTCATTATTACCCAGCGCGGCGCGCTGGACGCTTCACTGGTACCGGATCATCTATTGCTCGGATTACGCTATTTGCCCCAGCTGCGTGCGCAGCGCGACAATTTACGCATTTCGCTGGGTAAGAATTTTCTACATGACCTGACGCTGGCACGTCATTGGGGGGCAAAAAGTATCACGCCGTTTGAGAAGGTGCGGATGATGGATCCCCCTGCCAACCGGGCACTTAATCAGGAAGCAATGGATAATTTAATGGCAGCCTGGCCCGCATTCGCCAAAGCGGAGATTGCCGATACATGGGCTGGAACGATTGATGTTACACCAGACTCCAACCCGGTTATCGGACCTGTAAACCGAATACCCGGTCTGACGGTTGCAACGGGTTTCTCCGGTCATGGTTTTGGTACTTCGCCAGCAGCCGGACAACTGGCGGCCGATCTTGTTTCCGGCTGTCAGCCAATTATTGATCCCGCTCCGTATCGATTTGAGCGTTTCTGAGACAGAAATGATTTATTGCCACTTGGTGCTTTGACCGAAAAGGGGATGTTAAGCCGCTCATCAGTTTACTTCCCTAATAATTTCTTCTGAATATAACTGGTTAAATATTCCCATATTTTTCTGACGCCGATAAAACCAATGATACCGCCGATACTCATCGTCATATTTTCAGAGGCTCCAAAGTATAAACTTATTGAAATCGCAGTTATAGTGAGAGCTCCACAAAGTAACGCTTCGCATATTATCTCCCGTCGGGAGCCTTTCAAATATATTGTCCTGAGCAGTGCCATTAACATTGACATCATTACACCGCTGGCAGGAGAATCCTGGCGAAAAAAAAGCGTTAAGAACAACATTATTAATGGATGGTCGGGTTTCAAAATAAAGCCTTTTTACCTTTGAGGTCTGATGAGGCATATATCTTTCAGATACTATGACTCCTTTAATCTGCCCCTCCGCAAACAATATGCGGAAGGGCAGATTACCTCATTAATTTAAAATAATGTTTTTCATCGGCGGGATATACCCGTAATCAAACACGCGCTCTACAAAGGAACGGTTTCCCTTAAGGACAATTTTTACGGTAGGAGCTTCTGTCCCACCAATACGATAATTACCGTCGCTTGTCGGAACGTTATCAATAAAGGATGTCACCAGGCCATTGGGCATGACGCAATGTGAGTAGGTCTGGAAGGGCTGAGAAGGCGGATTGCCTAACACCAAACCGGAGCCGTTCATCGGAGAATACGGGCCGGTAAGGTTATCACTCAGGAAGCCGTAAACACCGTCAGGACCTGTCAGACCATCTGCATAAGTAAATTTATGACTGATAGTGAATAAGTAATATTTTCCATCCTGGAAGACAAAATGCGGGCGTTCGGTTTGATCATTCACACCGACAGCCGTGACCAGAGGTGGGAGAATTTCCCATTCGTCTCCCGACAGATCTTTGGCGACGGCCATACCAATACAGCCCACCTGGAATTTCGAATTACCCACATCACGATGGCCCGGCGGCAGGATACCCATTTCCTCTTTGCCAACGATGTGAGAACCGCGTTCACCCGCCACATTTCCTTCAAATACCATGTAGAGCTTCCCGTCATGGGGATCGATAAACGGGCTTGGATCCCTGAAGTTCCAGTACGGATTTTGACTTTCAGTTTGGTAGTACACGCCGTCAGCTGAAAATAATGATTTAACCTCGTTGAAACCGGCCAGCGTTACACCTTCTTCTGAGGTCAGCACTTTGCCTCTCACTTTTGCAATGGTCGCTCCCGGCGTGACACAGGTATAATAAAGATCAATATCACCGTCTTCATTAAGCAAAATGGGCGTTCCTGCCCATTCGCGGGCTGTAGGGGAGACACCTTCTGCCATCACACGCCCGCCAAAAATCCAATCTTTACCCGTCCGGGAGTACCAGTAACAAATTCTTGCGCGCCCGTGGCGATTATTCCAGTCACTTGTGATGTCATAATTTCCTTCCGCATCGAGATACTCCGAATTATTGTTATTACGCTGAGCGGTAAGCGTGAAAATAACGGACCATCCGTCTACAGAAACCACCGTACCGTCTAATGACCGCAGGGGCATAGTATCCCAAATAAATACTTCATCACTCATGACCGGAAAATCGGCGCTCACAATCGGTTGGGTGGTGGTAGGGTCATTTTCGTTGACCTTAAGAGCATCAGCACGTGTCCAGATTGTCGGTGTATAATTTAAATTTGTCATGTAAATATCCTTTAATTAAATAAGTATTAAGAGTGTTTGACGTTTGAAGTCGTAAGAATAGTTGCATGATTAAATAAGGCATGCACTCAGTTGATGTTGTGCCATTATGTATACATAATTTATATGAAATACCTTATATATATGTTTGGGTAATGGAAGTTGTGTAGT
>NZ_JAFMOS010000502.1 GCF_019049755.1 Rahnella perminowiae | reverse complement strand
GTTCTGATACCCCATAAGGATTATTAAAATCCACATAATTCATTACCGATAGCGTATAGGCAGATTGTTAGCTTTTAGCTATTGAATACATCAATAAAAGCAACTTTCGCTTAATAAGGAAACCCGTAGAATTCATTGCATTGGCAGCACGTCGTAAGCAGTGGTCATTAGCCAGCTCGCTGTTAGCCATTCCGTTAATATTTCTGAGATTAATAAGGAACAGCATGTATAACTTTCAGCGCTACAACGCCAAAGAACTGGCGCTTGCCTATATGAGCAGCAAACCACATGAGTTTTCGCCGAACGAATTTTTACAACAGTTGAAAGAGGTTGAAAAATCTTTCGACGCGGCGCTGAGACATCCTCAGCAACAGCCGCAAAACGGAATGCTGGTGAAGGCGTTTTGATTGCCATCTTGGCCTTCATCAGCTGAGTGCCGTGCGTTACCCTTGCGTTACCTTTGAAGTATCTTGCATGTTCCTGTGTCCGGTTCATCTGCAAAAAATAATGTAAAAAAGCAAAAGCCCCGAATATTCGGGGCTTTTTGTATTGAGGGATGACGGGATTATTGGGTCATCTGCCGGTCATCGATATATTTGCGTTTGTCCGGCGCTGGCGGGAAATACTGATACAGCCAGGTTTCAGACAACGCAGTCTGGCCGTTGCGCAGGAACATACGCAGCTCGACCGGTGCGACTGAATCGCTGTCAGGATACCAGTCAAATAAGATGCGGTAACCGTCGAACGGCTGCACATACAAAATTTCGATGTTTTTAATTTTACCTGCCGAGACATTGATCACCGGTTCAATGCCTTTATCAGCAAAGGCTTTCAGCTCACCGCCAATAAAATCGATAGCAAAACGGCGCGCCCAGACTTGCGGATAATTCTCACCCGGTGCCCAGCCTTCCGGGAAACCGCCCATACCGGTACGGGTCGCCAGCACATTCGCCATCGGGCTGCGGTGAGGAGGTTCAGAACTCCAGTACAGTTTGTAGCTGAAACTGAATTCCGCGCCGGATTTCACCGGTTTTTCCGGCTGCCAGAAGCACACAACGTTATCCAGCGTTTCACCCGTGGTCGGGATTTCCATCAGATTAACGGCCCCCTTCCCCCAGTCTCCGACCGGTTCCACCCACAGGCTCGGACGCTTGTTGTACCAGCCGATCACATCCTGATAATTGTCAAAGTCATGGTCGAGCTGCAACAGACCAAAACCTTTCGGACTGTTGTCGCTGAAAGCGTTGAACTGCAATCGCTGCGGATTGTTCAGCGGGCGACAAATCCATTCGCCGCTGCCGGTCCACATCTCCAGACGGTCTGAGTCGTGGATTTGCGGATGGATTGTGTCGCAACGGCCCCGTTCACTGGTGCCGCAACTGAACATACTGGTCATTGGGGAAATGCCCAATTGTTTGATGTCTTCGCGGGCATGCAGATGGTTTTCAATTTCCATCACCACGCGGGTCGGTTCGCAGTGGATCACGAATTTATACGCGCCGGTGATGCTCATGCCGTCCAGCAAAGCGTAAACCGTAAACGTTGTGTCACCAGGTTTGGGTGTATCAAACCAGAACGCGGTGAAATCAGGGAATTCTTCCGGCTGATCGGTAAAGGTATCAACCGCCACGCCGCGCGCTGACAGGCCATACTGATAAGTATCATCGACCGCGCGGAAATAGCTGGCACCGAGGAAAGACACCACGTCGCGGCGCGTCAGCTCAGGGGCTTTATTGACTTTAAAACCGGCGAAACCAAGGTTGGAGAAACCTTCCAGTTGTTTGGTATCAACACCGGCATCGTGATAGTTAAACAATTCAGGGCGGAAATGGATTTCGCGCGCCAGATGTTTCACCGGATCCACGGAATACATGCGCACGCGGCGTTTGAAACCCATACCAACGTGGAACAGTTCCACATCAAGCTGGCGGTCAGGCAGACCATTCCACAGGGAATGTGCATGATCATACTGAATCGCGTTGTAGGCCTGCGGCGTGAGTTCAGCCAGCGTTTTCGGTAACGGCTGCGGCGCGCCACCATAAGGCTTATCCGCTAAATCTTTCGCCATCTTTTTCAGCGCATTGAAATCAAATGGCAGTTCGCCGCCGTCCGCTACATTCGCCTCTGCCGCCTCAGCGGAACGGGTAAACAGTGTGGACATAGCCGGCACACCACACCAGGCGGCGAGTGCCATAGATGCTTTAATAAATGCTCTTCGTTCCATGCCAGAATCGTTTCCTGTACTGGGCAAAAATCTGGAGACATCGTGCTGTGACGCCGTCCCCGCGTATTCAGAATTTTTCGACCCTAAGGCTAACGTAAAATTCACAAGCCGCGTACAAGAAATTGAATGCATTCAGCTAATATTTTGCTTGTAAAAGTCATCAGTTCTTACCGCGCCCGTTCCCCGTATGACAGGGGCTGAGCCGGTTTTCAGAAACCCGGATTTGAGCCGCTATTCCTGCCCTGTTTTGGCGCGCAAATCACGGCTGACTTTAGGAGCATTCTGTTACCGGAAGGTTACTGTTATTTCTCCCTCATCGAGTCATTCTCGCCAGATAGCGCGCCTTTTGCCCGTCCTGCTATGCTGAATGCTTATAGTTTGATGATTTTTTTGTTTATTGCATGGAGATTCCCACATGTCCGATGAACAGATTCAGGAGAAAGCGCGTGAGCTATACGCACAGTTAAGCGGCAAAATTTCACTTCCCTGTACGCTCCATGTCAGCGGTACCGGCAATCTTCCGTCTTATTATCCGGTCACGCCACTGATTGCCGCCTCTGTGGCGCTGGCGGGTATTGCCGTTTCACAGCTTGTTGCTCTTAAAAACGATAAACACGATACGGTGACTGTGGATCGTCGCCTGGCCTCGCTGTGGTGCAAAACCAGTATCCGGCCTGAAGGCTGGGATATACCCCCCGCCTGGGACAGCCTGGCGGGGGATTACGCCACCGCGGACGGCTGGATCCGTTTGCATACTAATGCCCCCGTCCACCGCAAGGTCGTAGAGACACTGCTCGGCAAAGCAGAAAACCATGAGGCGCTGGCGCTGCGGGTGAAGATGTGGAAAAAAGCAGAACTTGAACAAGCCGTTGTGCGGGCGGGTGGATGTGCCGCACAGATGTTCAGCCCGGAAGAATGGCAGCAGCATGTACAGGGAAAGTCGCTGATTTCGGAACCTCTTTTTCAACATTCGGTGTCAGCTAAGGCTGCACTGCCGCAATGGGAATTGTCCCCGCTACAGCCGCTGGCAGGCGTGAAAGTACTCGACCTGACAAGAATTCTCGCCGGTCCGGTGGCCACGCGTTTTCTCGCCGGACTGGGCGCCGAGGTATTGCGTATTGATCCTTTCGGCTGGGATGAAGCCAGTCAGGAAGCGGATATCACACTCGGCAAACATTGCGCACGGCTGAATCTGCATAACCCGCAGGACCGGCACCGTTTCGAAGAATTGCTGCGGGACGCGGATGTGATGGTTCATGGTTATCGCGCGGGCGCGCTGCACAGACTGGGATATGGCAGTGAAAAGCGTCGTGCGATTGCGCCGGGGCTGGTGGATGTGTGTCTGAATGCGTATGGCTGGAGCGGGCCATGGCGCGAACGGCGCGGATATGACAGTCTGGTACAAATGAGCTGCGGGATTGCAGCACAGGGAATGCGGCTTTCCGGTAGTCACAAACCGGTGCCGTTGCCGGTTCAGGGGCTGGATCACACGACCGGTTATCTGATGGCTGCCGCTGTGCTCCACGGATTGGCGCAACGTATGCAAACCGGTCAGGGCAGTGAATGCAGACTTTCACTGGCACGCACTGCCTGTGAACTGATGAAAAATGGCGCATCAGCAACAGCATGTCACGAACCGCTGATTGAATCTGCAGAACAGGACGATTTTTCATCCGAGCCCGAACGCACGGTCTGGGGCAATGCCCGGCGACTGCTTCCTCCCGTTCATCTGGAAAACACAACCTTAAGGTGGCGCCTCCCCGCTTCCCCGCTCGGTTCTGCACCCGCCAGCTGGCGTTAAGTCGTCAGAGAAAACGCCGCCTTGCGATACTGCAACGGCGTTTTGCCGATCATCTTTTTAAAACGGGTAATGAAATACGGCGCGTCAGTAAATCCGCATTGCAGCCCGATCGCTTCGATCGAACGGTCTGTGGAACGCAGCAATTCACATGCCCGTTTAACCCGCCGGGTGGCGAGATAATCCTGAATTGAGCCACCGGTTTCCTGCCCGAATACCCGCGAGATATAACTTTCTGACAATCCGAGGGCCACAGAGAGTTCCGCCAGCGAAAATTTTTGCACGTAATTTTCTTCAATCCATTGCATGACTTTAGAAGCTGTTGTCCGGCTGACAGTTTTTGGCAACACGTCTTCCGCTGGCATAAATGCCATCAGTTGCAAGATCAGCAGGGTAATTTCTTCCCACTGATCGGCCTGCGGTTCGGACAACTGATTGAACTGCTCGAGAATGACTTCTATATGGCTGGCATGTTCGCTGAGATCATAAATATGTGCTGCACGATCGGCATCCCACAAATTTGCGAACCTCGCCCGGCGTTGCGGGAATGATTGCAGGCAACCATCCAGCAACTGATGATCCAGATGGATGGTGGTGCGTAAATACAGGTTCTTTTCACCGGATTCGACAAACACTTTGTGCAGTTTAAAAGGCGGAAAAACGAACAAGCGCCCCGGACGCAGTGTGTATTGCTGATTATCCACAATGACAATCCCATAGCCCTGACTGACAAAAAGTAATTCCAGACACTGATGCCAGTGAAAATAATTGGCACTCCCGCGGTTCATCCGGTTAAAGGAAACCTGACGTTCATTAAGGGCAATACGCTCCAGATAATCAGATACGGGCATACCTGTTTTCCTCATTTTCATTTGGCACCGTAAAACGACAAGGACAACAAAACACAATTTTCAGTCAGTTTTTTATAATTTAAGCCCTTTTAGTCGCGATTTAATAATCACAATTTCAAAAATCACCTCATTTTGTGAAGCACGTAACAATCAGTGTTTTTCATTTCTCTATATTTCACTCGCAGCACAGAGAATTGAAATAATATTTCAAATTAATAAACCCTTATTTTTTGCTTCCCTTACGTCACCGGGAGAATTTTTATGACGCTGAAAAAAGTGAACATTAATAATCCGTTACAGACCCGCGATGATGTGCAGCATCTGCTGAAAGAGTTGCTCTCGGCGGTGTCGCCTTATACGGAAGAAGGCAAAAGCGGAATCAACCTCGGAAATTCCACCACCCATTACGGAAAAAAAATTGCCGAAATGGAAGCACTGTCGCGCATGTTGTGGGGCATTTTCCCGCTGCTGGCCGGTGGAGGTGAATGTGAGGATTTATCTTTTTATCTGGATGCCATTCGTTTCGGCACTGATCCGCAGCATCCGCAATACTGGGGAGATATCCGCGATTTTGATCAGCGCTGTGTGGAAATGGCGGCGTTTGGTGTCGGGCTGACGCTGCTTGACACAAAACTGTTGCAGCATTTCAGCGTTCAGGAACAACAAAATCTGGCGGACTGGCTGAATCAGGGGCGTGATGCCACCATCCCGAATAACAACTGGAATTTCTTCCCGGTTATGGTGCAGATGGGCTTTAAAACATCCGGATTACCCTGGGATCAGGAAGCCGTGGCAGCCCGTTTTGCGCTGATGGAAGATTATTATCTGGGCGATGGCTGGTATTCCGACGGTCCCGGCAGGCCGCGTGATTACTACATTTCGATGGCGTTTCATTATTACGGCCTGCTGTACGCTCAGAATATGGCTGATGTGGATGCATCACGTGCAGCCATGCTGCGTGAACGGGCACAACGTTTCGCACAGGATTTCATTACGATGTTTTCCGCGGGTGGCGCAGCGGTGCCTTTCGGACGCAGCCTGACCTACCGTTTTGCCGAAGCAGCGTTCTGGAGTGCGGCAGCGTACAGCCAACTGGACGTGTTCACTCCGGGCATCATCAAGGGGCTGATTTTGCGCCATCTGCGTCACTGGCTGAAAGAGCCGATTTTCGACCGCGACGGCGTGCTCAGTATCGGTTATCACACACCGAACCTGGTGATGGCGGAAGACTATAACGCACCGGGCTCACCTTACTGGGCATGCAAACTGTTCCTGGTGCTGGCACTGCCGCCGGACGATGCCTTCTGGGCGGCAGAAGAAGCGCCCCTTCCGGCACTGCCCGACACTCATTGCATTCCTCATGCCAGTCAGATCCTGACCCGCGATGCCGGAGGTCAGCATGTTGTGATGCTCACGTCAGGTCAGCTTGAGCTGAATAATTTTGTGAATACCGAAGCCAAATACACCAAATTCGCCTATTCCAGTCAGTTCGGATTCACCCTGGATCGCGGCCGGTACGGTCTGAATCATGCCGGTTGCGATTCGATGCTGATGTTCTCTGAGGGCGACGGCTATTATCGCGGACGCCGCGACTGTGCCGACACCCGCATCACCGTCGGGATGATTTATTCCCGCTGGCTGCCGTGGCACGACGTAGCAGTACGCACCTGGCTGATCCCCTGCGGTGACTGGCATTTGCGGGTCCATCACATTGAGAATCAGCGTCCGCTGGAGACGGCCGAAGGCGGTTTTGCAGTGATGCAGACACCTTCAACGCAAATACTGCATCCGGCAGAAAAACAGGCGGTGACAGTCACAGCCGGTAACGGCATCAGCCGGATTGCCGCGCTGGAAGATAACACGTCGCGCGAAGCGTCCACCGTTATCACCCCGCCCAATAGCAGCATTATGTTCGCCGAAACCGCCGCCATACCCGTATTGAAAAATGCCCTGCCGGTGGGATCTCACTGGCTGATCACTGCCGTGTCGGCCTCGGCCAGCACGGATATTCGCAGCCTCCCTTTACCGGAAGTCTCCCGCGAAGGGCAGCAGCTACGTTGGCAATATCCGGGTCATAACGGACAAATCATTTTAGCTTAACCGCAATAGCCGTTTCAGGAGTCACGATGAAAGCCATAAAAACAGCCAGTAAAACGGCTTATTACAAAATGAGCAGCTTTATATTCCTGTATTTCTTCACCTGGTCTTCGAGCTTCGGGCTATATGCCTTATGGCTGGGGCAAAAAGCCGGACTCGACAGTGTCAGTATCGGCACCGTGTTTGCCATTAACGGCGTTTTCGCGGTGGTCATGAAGCCGGTTTACGGCTATATCATGGACAAAATCGGCATGAGCAAATCTCTGCTGTATTTTGTGGTGCTGGTTTCCGCCCTGATGGCACCGTTCTTTATTTTCGTTTACCAGCCACTGCTGAACAGCCACCTGATGGTCGGGATTATCGTCGGTGCGCTGTATCTGAGCCTCGGCTGGTACGCCGGTGTGGCAGCATCCGAATCGTATGCTGACCGTTTCAGTCGCTTGTATCATATGGAATTTGGCCAGGTTCGCATGTGGGGGTCACTGGGCTGGGCGCTGGCCGCGTCGTTTTCCGGCGTGCTGTTTAACCTCTCCCCTGCCTGGAACTTTGGCCTGAGCAGCGCGACCTCGCTGGTCATGCTGATGGTGCTGCTTTCACTGAAAATTGGTGATGAAGAACTTAAAAATAACGACGTCATTTCACAGCAAAAGATCGTGTTCAGCGATGTGATTTTACTGCTCAAAAACCGCAAGTTTTGGATGTTCTCGCTGTATGTCGCTGGTGTCGCGTGGATGATGTTTGTCGCCGAACAACAATTCTCACGCTATTTCGTCACCTTCTTCGATACCAAAGAGCAAGGCAACGCCTGGTACGGCTATCTGAGCACGGTGCAGTCCGGTCTCGAATTTCTGATGATGATGGTTATCCCTTTCCTGGTGAACTACTTCGGTGCCAAGAAGAGCCTGTTGCTGGTCGGCGCACTGGTGGGATTACGCCTGATTGCCTCCGGGCTGACCCACGACCCGCTGCTGATTTCAATTATCAAACCGTTCTACGGGCTGGAGATCGCGTTGCTGCTGGTGTCAGTGTTCAAGTACATCGCCGAGCATTTCAGCAAACGCGTCAACGCCACCATGTATCTGTTGGGTTATCAGGCCATGATATACGTCGGCTCCATTGTGGTCGCCCCGCCTGCCGGTTACTTCTACGACCGTATTGGTTTTGAACACACTTATCTGATTATGGGCGGTATCGCGCTGTGCTTTACGTTGATTTCCGCCTTCACATTATCCGCCTGTCACAGCCTGCGCTCAGGCACCCCCGTGCCTGCGGTGCAGGTTGAAGTTGAAACAATTGGAATGGAAAGGGAGAAAGTATGACGATCACCATCGCGAAAGAGACGTTGCTACCCGTGGAACTGAATCAGCTGGATAAAATCGCTTTTGCACAAAAGATGCAACGGGCGCGCCAGACGGTACTCAGCAAAATTTCCCGTAATCTGGAAAAGTTCGGCGATAAATTCCCGGCAGAAACCTGCGAAAACGGCCATTACCCGCTGACAGAGAATGTGGAATGGACTACCAGTTTCTGGACCGGCCAGCTTTGGCTGGCGTGGGAAATGACCGGCGATGACCGTTACCGTCTGGCAGCAGAAAAACAAGTGACATCGTTTGGTAACCGTATCGCCAACCGCATTGATACCGCGACGCATGACCTCGGTTTTCTCTACAGCCTCTCGTGCGTCAGCGCCTACAAACTGACCGGCAACCGGCAGGCTCGTGGTTTTGCACTGCTGGCAGCAGAAGCCCTGATGGAACGTTTTAATAGCCGGGCGAAAATCATACAGGCGTGGGGCGATTTGCATGACCCGGAACAGGCCGGCCGCATGATTATCGACTGCAATATGAATTTGCCCTTGTTGTACTGGGCGAGTGAACAAACCGGTGAACCGCGCTTCGCCGATGCTGCCCGCGCGCATGCAGAACAGGCGGCGAAATATATTGTGCGCCCGGACGCCTCCACCTATCACACGTATTACATGGATACTGTGACCGGCGAACCGCGTTTTGGTAATACGCATCAGGGATATGCCGATGACTCATGCTGGTCGCGCGGCCAGGCATGGGGTATCTACGGCTTTTTGCTCAGTTATCGTTATACCGGCGATGAAGATCAGGTGGAGATGTCACGGCGTCTGGCACATTATTTCCTTAACCGCTTACCGGAAGACGATGTCTGCCACTGGGATTTGGCGTTGCTCGGCACCGATGCCGTTCGCGACAGTTCGGCTGCGGCGATTGGGGTCTGCGGTCTGCTGACGCTTGCGACCACGCTGCCAGCCACCGATGACAAACGGGTGTGCTATGAAGAAATGGCGCTGCGCATTATGGATTCACTGACCGAGAATTATCTTACCCGTGAGGACGAAGATTGTGACGGTTTACTTAAGCATTCTGTCTATCATATGGCCAGCGGTAAAGGTGTTGATGAGTGTTGCAGCTGGGGTGACTACTTTTATGTCGAAGCCCTGACCCGTGTGACGCAGTGCTGGCAATCCTACTGGTGATGACCGGGACGCAGTGTTTACGCACTGCGTCTGCTTTTCTGCCCTTTTTCATTCGTGAATTGTTTTTAAGCATAAGCAGGGTCTTCATTGTATTGACAGAGGTACCGGCGTGTTACCGTAACATCCTAATCAATTAGTTTTTTTTCTATGTCATTACATCCATTAAGAATAGTCTTAATACGGGCCACTTTTTGTACAGTTACAAATTTAATTGTGACATAAAGCAAATTTATCAAATCCTTCCCTGCCCCTTAAGGGGTAAAAAAATCACTTCCAACTGTCCGATTTTCATGCAAAAAGTAGAGTCAGCGCGCAGTTTGTGCCTGCTGTGCTGACACAAAAAAATCCAATCATTATGCAGAACAGGGACGTCCTATGAGGACTTACTATGCATACGATAATCTTGGATCCATGCCGGTATACGCGTCTCGGATTGCAACAATTTCTCACCAGTGAACAAGATGTCAGTTACGTCAGCCATTTTGAGCAGTTTCTTAATGGTTGCAACAAACTGAATCCTTCGATTGTTTTTATTAACGAGGATTGCATATCACCTCATTCAGGTAATAAAGAACGTCTCGGAGAACTGATCACCGGCTCCCCTGATACGCTGTTTTTTATTTTTATGTCCCGTACACGTATTCATTTCGAAGAGTATATTTTTGTTCGTAAAAACGTGATTATTACCTCCAAATCCATTAAAGCCGACACACTGAAGCAATTAATAAATCATCCGTTATTACCCCAGGCGAAGGATCCCGCCGGGAGTGGAATGCTCGATACCCGGCCTGTGATGCTCAGTCGTTCTGAATCAGCAATGCTCAGAATGTGGATGTCCGGTAACGGCACCATTGAAATATCAGACAAGTTACAAATTAAAACCAAAACGGTGTCTTCCTATAAGGGAAATATTAAAAGGAAAATAAAATCACCGAATAAACATATTATTTATCACGTCGTTCGTTTATGTGATCAGCTCACCAATGGTATTTATGTGAATTAATCACCTCTCTTCTCTTTCGGCTACAGGTTACGCAACGGCGCAGCCTGTAGAAATCTTCGTTAATCTCTGAAAATGAGATCTCCGCCACAAATATAAACTGAATCCCTCCGCCGGAATGCCGATGACTCCTTATGGCGTCTTTTTCGTCACGGCCGGACTTGCCCGCTGGCAATGCCTTTATCGCTGTCACTGACCGCCCGGAACAGGCGGTATACAGGATCAATTGAGCGGAACAAAATAAAATGGATACTCCTACATTTTCAACGACCAGAACCTCTTTTATCAGCAACATTCGCCTTATCACCCTGATTAGCCTGATTCTTACCGGGATACTTTTCCTTTTTGCTGTTGCCGTCGGCACCTCCGGTTTCTTTCTAAAGCAAAGTAATGCCGCGCTGGCAAATGCTACCCAGGAGCTGCAAATCCGTCTGGCTCTTTCCAACAGTTCAAACCATCTGCGTACCGCACGTTTGTTGCTGATTCAGGCCGCCGCAGCGGCGCGTATTGGTGACCAGGATGTGTTTAACCAAAACCTGAAAGACGCTGCCAGCCGAATTAAACAGTCACAAACTTCGTTTGAGGCTTATATCAACCGGCCGAATAAAACCGATAAAGATCGGGAAATTGATGAACCGCTGAAAAAAGCCTATGACGATTATCTGACCAAAGGCATGGCACCGATGCTGGAATCGGCCAGACAGGCACATTTCGAGGAAGTCATTTCTCAGGAAGCAGAAACGGTACGTAGTCTGGATCTCGCCAATAATATCCCTCTGCTGGCGGCAATTGCTTATCGTACCGAAACGGCTAATGCCATCAATGATAAAGCGCAGCATAATGCCGTGCTCGGTTATACCCTGATGGGTGGCGGTTTCCTGCTGGCACTGGTGCTGACCTTCATCACTTACCTGGTGATGCGTAAAGTCATTATTCATCCGCTGAACAGACTGGTGATGCGCATTCAGAAAATTGCTGAGGGAGACCTGACGCAACCCGCACAAGTGCAGGGCCGCAATGAAATCGGCGTACTGAGTAATAATGTGGATCAAATGCAACGCTCGCTGGCATCAACGGTTCTGACTGTACGTGAAGGCGCGGTGTCTATTTATCAGGGCTCGACGGAAATTGCTTCAGGTAATACCGATTTGTCTTCGCGGACCGAACAACAGGCCGCGGCACTGGAAGAAACGGCTGCCAGTATGGAACAGCTAACGGCTACGGTGAAACAGAACTCCGAAAATGCCCATCACGCCAGTAAACTGGCTGCAGACGCTTCAAACAAAGCGCAAAAAGGCGGGAATATTGTGGCGGACGTGGTCAGTACCATGGATAAGATTTCCCGGAGTTCGACCAAAATCGCCGAAATCACTAATGTGATCAACAGTATCGCTTTTCAGACAAACATTCTGGCACTCAATGCTGCTGTGGAAGCAGCACGCGCCGGTGAGCAGGGACGTGGATTTGCGGTGGTGGCCAGCGAAGTGCGCAATCTGGCGCAACGAAGCGCACAGGCAGCGAAAGAAATTGAAGCACTGATTGAAGAATCTGTCGATTACGTTGGTGAAGGCAGCATTCTGGTGGGTGACGCGGGAGACACAATGTCAGAAATTGTTACCGCTGTCAGCCATGTGACGGACATTATGGGCGAAATCGCTTCCGCATCGGATGAACAAAGTCGCGGGATCAGTCAGGTCAGCCAGGCAGTGTCAGAAATGGATGGTGTCACGCAGCAAAACGCCTCGCTGGTGCAGGAAGCATCTGCCGCCGCCGCGTCACTTGAAGAGCAGGCCGCCCGCCTGACACAGGCTGTGGCAGTGTTCCGTCTCGATGGCAGCATCCGCAGTGCGCAACCACAACCCCCGGCATCATCCCGCTCCCTGCCCGGCCAGGCTTCCCGTTCGCCTAAAGGGGGAAACGATGAACCGAACTGGGAAACGTTCTGATAACGGCCTCAGCGTCATTACCGGCAGGCAATAAGTAAAAAAAACCGGCGGCAAAAATCTTGCCCCGGTTTTTTTTATTCACGACAGACATCGCATAAATATTATTCAGAACCTTCGCGGGGTTCAACGAATGTGCCATCTTTAGTATCGCCTTCATTGAAGAACCAGATACCTGCCGGATAATCTTCCAGCGAAACCAGATACATGACGCCTTCATAAAACTCTTCTACGGCTAATACCTTACCTTCACGGCGCGGTCCGCCGTCAGTTTTTACTGTCACAAGATCATTAACTTTCATCAGGTTATCCCATGGTTTTCAATTATGATTATTGTAGTACAGACCATTGCACAAAGGCATGCCTGACAGGAAAGATGATGCGAAACGGTAAAATAACCCGGTGGAAATCATTTGCACTTTCTTAACGAATTCGGGCAAGAATCCTGAGTTTCATTTCTTCTATACTGGCTGCGTGCTCACCCCCGAGGGAGTGCAGAATGAATGTCATAAGAAATATTTTGCCCGCCTCTGTGCGGGCTTTTTTTTTATCTTTTAGCC
>NZ_JAFMOS010000503.1 GCF_019049755.1 Rahnella perminowiae | reverse complement strand
ACCATAAATTTATCCTATGACTGACAATAAGTTAGCTTGAAAACCACTGTTCAGTATATTCATATGAATTTCTCACTGACATTTAAAATAATTACGCTGCAGTGAGCATATCGTACAGTGTTTAACCGCATGATTTAGCCCTAACAGCAGTGATTAATCTGGTTTTAAATCGGTCACAAGTCATACGAAAAGCTGTTTGACTTTATTTTATGATTAAAGTAAGTATTGATAGTCGGGTGAATTTTGAGTCAAAACATCATGCAAAGTGCCGGATGTGCCTTTGCCGCCAAAGAAAGGGATGCCTGTTTGTGTTGGATTGAGAGGAACGCACCACCATGTCTAAAGCCTTGCATGCACCACATCTTCATCACACCGTCGGCAATCGTGCGCCACGCGCCCTGCTTTCACTGCTGGCTCTCTCCCTCGGACTGAGTATTCTGCCGGCACAGGCCGGGACAATCGCTGCCTGGGATATCTATAACTACCCTTCGCAAACTGAGGTCATTGATCAGGCCATCAAAGATTTCGAGGCCCGGAATCCGGGTGAGAAAATCACCCGCAGTGTTCACTCCTTTGACGACACGCGCATTCCGCTGAAGCTGGCGCTTTCCTCCGGCGAAGGCCCGCAGGTGGCACAGGTTAACCAGGGCGGCGGTGACATGGGGGCTCTGGTCAAAGAGAAGTTGCTTTTTCCCATGGACGCCTACGCCAAGCAGTACGGCTGGGAAACGCGTTTTCCGAGTTCGATCCTCAAACGCAACCGTTGGTCTGATACACAAGACTTTGGCAGCGGTCATCTTTATGGCGTAGCCAGCCTCGGCGAAATGGTGGGTTTGTACTACAACAAAGCCGTGCTGGATAAAGCCGGAATACCGGTACCTAAAACTATGCCGGAGTTTGAAGCCGCGCTGGCCAGGTTAAAACAACAAGGCACCGTGCCCATCATGCTGGGTCTGCTCGATGGTTCTGTGGGTGCACAGTTGCTTTCAACCCTCTGGGAAGAGCAAATTGAAAGCAGCGATCGCAAAACGCTGGACGATCTGATTTATGACGTGGGAGGTTCGTTTAAAGACAGCAAGCTGGTAAAAGCCGCTCAAATCATGAAGGACTGGAATGCCCAAGGCTATTTCTTCCCGGGTTATCAGGGGATGGGTCGCGATGATGCCGCTTCACTGTTTCAGAATGGCCAGGCCGCCTTTTTCATCAGTGGCACCTGGTACATGGGGCAGTTTAAACCGAATAAAGACATTCATTTCTCGGCAATGCCTGCCGTGCCAGGCGTAAAAGCACCGCTGATGGTGGGCGGAACTGATTTACCGTTCTCTATTACAGTCACCGCCAAAACCAAAGCGCAGCAGGACACTGCGGCGAAATACATTAATTACATTGTTTCTGACAAGGTTGCCGAAGCCTGGCTTAAAGCCGGTTTCCTGCCCGCCTCGGCAGATAAAAATGCCAAACTTCCCGCTGACAATCCGCTGCTGGCCGACGTGTACCAAGTCTGGACTACCGTCAATGCTAATGACGGACTGGGCCATTATGTCGACTGGGCAACGCCGACCATGGGTGACGTATTGAATGCCAACGTGCAACAACTGCTGGCCGGACGCATAACACCTCAGCAATTGACTGAAAAGCTTGACGAAAATTACCAGCAATACCTTAAAACCCTAAAGCATTAAGGCGAAAAGACAGCCCAAAATGTGACAACAGGCTAACGGGCCTGTTGTCACCTCAGTAAAGCAGAAGGTCATGATGAGGGTAACCATGAGGCATATCCATGCTCAATAAATCAATGCTGCAAAATATGCTTTTTGTTTTGCCGTCGCTGCTGATCTACGGCGTATTTCTGCTGGCACCGCTGCTGTTTTCAATCTGGGCGAGTTTTACTGCCTGGGATGGAACCTCGTGGCCCGTATTCATCGGCATACAGAATTTTGTTCGTATGTTTTCCGATGCAACATTCTGGACTTCCATTGCTAACAACGCCCTGCTGCTGCTGTTTTACACGCTTTGCCCGATAGTCATTGGCCTCGCGCTGTGCAGTTTCCTCAACGATACCCGTCACCACGTTGAGCGCAGCATGCTGCGTATTCTGTTTTTCCTGCCCTATATCATGCCAATGGCGGTGCTGGGTGTGGTGTGGCGCTGGCTGTACAACCCGGCATTTGGCCCGATCGATCAATTGCTGCGCGCCGTCGGACAGCCACAACTCGCCTTAGCCTGGCTGGGCGATTTTAACTGGGCGCTGCCTGCGGTGGGCTTCGTCGCAACCTGGTATTTTTTTGGCTTCTGCCTGGTGCTGTTCATGGCTGGTTTGCAACGCATGGATCCCTCACTGCTTGAGGCGGCGGAACTTGACGGCTCAAGCCGCCGGCAGAAATTCATGCGCATTACGCTGCCGGCCCTAAAACCGGAAATCCGCGTCGCGCTGCTGTTGACAGTGATCGCGGGCATCAAATCCTTCGACCTGGTCTACGTCATGACCCATGGCGGGCCTGGTACTTCGACTCTGGTCACTAATATTTATATGTATCAACAAGGTTTTGACTTACGCCATTTTGGTTATGCCTCCGCTGTGGCGATTATCGGTATGGTGATGGTGTTTATTCTAAATGGATTCATCCATCTGGCACTCAGGGAGCGTCGTTAATGCGTAGCACTTCTCTTTTCTCACGCAGTGTGATTTGGCTGATAGCAATAATGACTATTCTGCCCTTTTTGCTGGCCCTGATGACCTCTTTCAAGACCCAGGCAGAACTGTTTCAGGGAGCCTTCACCCTGCCGGGCAGCCTGCAACTCGGCAACTATCTTTCCGCCTGGCGGGAAGGTCATTTTAATGTTTACTTTCTGAATTCAGTGATTGTGGTCATTCCGGTGATCGTCATCAGCATTTTGGCCGGGATTTTGTCGGGATTTGGTTTTGCTTTTTTGCGCCTGCCGGGGAAAAAATTCCTGGCATTTTTGCTGGGGCTGGGCATGGTCTTACCTTCGGAAGCTTTTATTATTCCGCTTTATCATGAGTTGCACTGGATGGGCATGACAAACACTTATCTGGCGCTGATTATTCCGCAGGTTGCGCTTTCGATCCCCTTCAGCACGCTAATGGTCGCCACTGCGTTCCAGCAGGTGCCGAAAGAGCTGGTCGAAGCGGCTGTGATGGACGGTTCGAGCCGCAGCAAGATTTTGTGGGGGATATTGGTACCGGCTATCTGGCCAACGCTGTCAACGCTGTCGCTGTTACTGTTTATCTGGACCTGGAACGAGTTTCTGATCCCGCTGATCCTGGTCAATAAAGATGAACTGCGCACTTTGCCGATCGGCATGATGTTTTTCCAGAATAAAAACACCTTAAATATTCCGGAACTGATGGCCGGTGCCATGATTGCTATTCTGCCCATCGTGGCGGTATTTCTGGCATTTCAGCGCAAATTTATCAGCGGCGTGACGGAAGGTGCCGTCAAATAGAGCCAATATCTTCCCGCTGCCTTAAAAAATTCATCCTTAAAGGCGCTCATCTGCGCCTTTTTTCAGTCACCCCCTTTCGCTAGCAGGGCACTCACTCAGGCTTAAGCTTAATCAGCATATCCTGCGCGAATTGCTGTTTCAGTTCCTGCTTGCTTTTCGTAACGATCTGCCCGTCCGTGCCAATGCTCATATGCTGGGCATCAACATTGTGACGCGACTGGTACAGCATTACGGCCTGCAGGCTGTGTTCTTTCTGTTGCGGTGTCAGTGCGACACCATCGGGCCATTTCCCGAGTTCGACAGCCAGAGCGAGGCGTGCATAAATTTCCGGCGTCATCACATCAATAAGTTGATTAATTTCCATCTGGGCACCTCGTTTTCGTGCGCGATTATTCATACGGTTTGAATAATAGCTGAATCGATTTTGTCGGTTAGATTACATCACCATTTTCATACGCATTAACCGGCGGTTTTATCGCCGCTTTTGCCATCAGTGAAGCTCATTGAAGCAGAGTTTATGCAGTAACGCTCACCCGTCGGCTTCGGGCCATCCGGGAAAACATGTCCCAAATGGGCCCCGCAGCAGGTGCAGCGGATTTCAATACGCGCCATATTATGCGAATTATCAGTGAGATAATTTATCGCATCCGGGTGAACGGGTTGATAAAAACTTGGCCAGCCACATCCGGAATCGTATTTGGTATCAGAGTAGAACAAGGCTGAGTCACAGACCACGCAATGATAAATCCCTTCGCGGCGGTTGTGCAGCAGCTTGCCGGTGAACGGGGGTTCAGTGCCGCGTTTCTGTGTGACATAACGTTGTGTTTCAGTGAGTTGTTCGAGTGTAGAGGAAGATTTAGTTTCTATGCCCATAGTTTTCGTTCTCTGACGAATATAAAAATCAACGTAAATAACAGTTTATAATAACAAAAAATTAACAACGAGTCTGTCTGTTTTGTCCTAAACTGTATGGCATCAGCGTTAGCCAGCTTACAACTTGTGATGGCGATCACACTCTTGTTCATCCGGCTCTTTATATTCTGTTTTTCGCCCCCATGTGGTTGTGAGCCGATTAAAAAACCGGAACGTGCAATAAGCGAGCAGCAGTAGGTCGTCGCTTTGACTTACAGCAATAATTGACACGATTCCGCTTGACGCTCAGCAAGGTTTTTGTAATTTTACAACCAACCTTTTATTCACTAAAAAAATAGCTGGTGGAATATATGACTATCAAAGTAGGTATCAACGGTTTTGGCCGTATCGGTCGCATTGTTTTCCGTGCTGCTCAAGAACGTTCTGACATCGAGATCGTAGCAATCAACGATCTGTTAGACGCGGACTACATGGCATACATGCTGAAGTACGACTCAACTCATGGTCGTTTCAACGGTACTGTTGAAGTTAAAGACGGTCACCTGGTTGTTAATGGCAAAACCATCCGTGTTACCGCTGAGCGTGATCCAGCTAACCTGAAATGGAACGAAGTTAACGTTGACGTTGTAGCTGAAGCGACAGGTTTGTTCCTGGATGATGCAACTGCGCGTAAACACATCACTGCGGGCGCTAAGAAAGTTGTTCTGACTGGTCCTTCTAAAGACAACACGCCAATGTTCGTTATGGGTGTTAACCATAAAGAATACGCAGGTCAGGAAATTGTTTCTAACGCATCTTGCACCACTAACTGCCTGGCACCACTGGCTAAAGTTATCAACGACAACTTCGGTATCGTTGAAGCGCTGATGACCACCGTGCATGCAACTACCGCAACACAGAAAACTGTCGATGGCCCGTCTCACAAAGACTGGCGCGGCGGCCGCGGCGCATCCCAGAACATCATCCCTTCTTCTACCGGTGCAGCTAAAGCTGTAGGTAAAGTAATCCCGGCTCTGAACGGTAAACTGACAGGTATGGCGTTCCGCGTTCCTACTCCTAACGTTTCTGTTGTTGACCTGACTGCACGTCTGGAAAAACCAGCTTCTTACAAAGAAATCTGCGCAGTAATCAAAGCAGCTTCTGAAGCAGGCGATCTGAAAGGCGTTCTGGGTTACACCGAAGACGACGTAGTATCTACCGACTTCAACGGCGAAAAACTGACTTCCGTATTCGATGCGAAAGCAGGTATCGCGCTGAACGACAACTTTGTGAAACTGGTTTCCTGGTACGATAACGAAACTGGCTACTCAAACAAAGTATTGGATCTGATCGCTCACGTTTCCAAATAATTGGTAATGTGGATGAACTGATTGAAGGGCGACGCAAGTCGCCCTTTTGCTTTCTGTCGGATGCACTTTTTTATCAGCACATGAGTGCGATCAAACAGACAGGTTTGGTTCATGTGTAGTCTTGGTTCAAAATCGAAATTGTTTAACCCTGACAGGACTTTAGATAATGACAGAACAACTCTTTTCTCTTCCGGTCGTAAATCAGATCTCTACCTCCGTCAGCCAGCGTCTTATCGACGAACTGCCGGTGCTCGTGGTTACCCATCCTAAAGTACGTGCTGCGATTGCCCTGCAAGGCGCGCATCTGCTGTCATGGCAGCCTGAAGGCGAAGCACCTGTACTGTGGATGAGCAGCGCCAGTGCGTTCAAAGAAGGCGTCGCGATTCGTGGCGGTATTCCCATTTGCTGGCCGTGGTTTGGTCCGGCAGGCAAACCTTCCCACGGTTTCGCGCGTAACGTGGCATGGGAACTGACTGATCATCAGGAAACGGCTGAAGGTGTAGTACTGACTTTAACGCTGAAAAGCTCCCCTGAAACGCTGGAGTTGTGGCCGCATGAGTTCACGCTGACCGCACGCTTCACACTCGGCTCAACCTGCCATATCGAGCTGGAATCTACCGGTGATTTCGAAGCCAACAGCGCCCTGCACACTTATTTCAACATTGGTGATATCGCCGGTGTCAGCATCAAAGGTCTGGGCAACAGCTTTATCGATAAAGTCGATGGCGCAAAAGCCAAGCAGGAAGAAGGTGACCTGACCTTCACGGGCCAGACTGACCGCATCTATACCCAGCCACAAGCCACCAGCGAAATCGTTGATCCGGTTCTGAAACGTACGCTGGTTGTTGCGCATGAAAATAATGCTGATGTAGTGGCCTGGAACCCGGGTTCAGCACTCTCGGTGAGCATGGCTGATATGCCGGATGATGGGTATAAAACCATGGTGTGTGTGGAAACAGCGCAGGTTTCCCAGACACATAAATCAACACATGCTGCCCCGGCGCGTCTGGCGGTGACCTTCTCAATCCGGAAATAACCGGTTTGTGGGGGTAATCAAGACGAAAAAGGGGCAATTTTGCCCCTTTTTGTCGTCAGATGATTGATATGAAGGGCTGATGTCAGACCATGTCCAGCGGCGTTTTATGATCCGGTGCCGGAAACGCTGTGTCAATTCGCGCGATTTCATCTTCCGTCAGGCTGAGTGTCAGCGCCGCCGCATTATCTTTCACATGTTGTGGTTGCACCGCTTTAGGAATGGCGATCACGTTACCCGTGCGTATTACCCAGGCCAGTGCAATCTGTGCACCGCTGACACCCCGTGTTTTGGCGATTTCCTGCATCACCGGCGCCGTCAGAACGTCATGACGTAACTTTCCGGCCTGTGCCAGCGGGCAATAGGCCATAACAGGAACGCCGTGCTCCTCACACCACGGCAGCAGGTCAAACTCAATGCCACGGGCTGCCGCGTGATACAGCACCTGATTGGTCATGCATGCATTGCCTCCGGGGATTTTCCACAGCGCCTGCATATCGTCAGTATCAAGATTAGAGACACCCCAGCGCCGGATTTTGCCGGATTGCTGCAATTTTTCCATCGCCGCAACAGTGTCATGTAGCGGAATCGAACCACGCCAGTGCAACAGATACAGGTCTAGACAATCTGTTTTTAAACGCTTCAGACTTTGCTCACAGGCAGCGATCGCTTTCGCGCCACCGGCATGATGCGGATACACTTTTGATACCAGAAACACCTCATCACGCCGCCCGGATATCGCTTCACCGACCACCCTTTCCGCGCCGCCATCCGCGTACATTTCTGCGGTGTCGATCAGCGTCATACCGGCATCCAGCCCCTGCTGCAAGGCCTTCACTTCGGCACGGAGATCACTGTTTCGTTCCCCCATATACCAGGTCCCTTGTCCGATTGCGGGTATTGTCGTGCCATCAGGCAACTGCACGGTTTTCGCTTTCATCTGTTTCCTCCGGTTGGGTCATGGGTGAAAAGCCCGTTGAACCATAAATGTGCAAATGGGGCGAATCGCCCCATTACTGTGCACCTCACTCACCAGAACAGTGCATCAGATCAGAAGGTGTAAGTCACTCCCGTCCACAGTACGCCTGTCCATTCTTTTTCAATGATCGGGCTGTCAGTCACTTCACTGGACAGGCGCAGGTAGCGGCCGGTCACGAATCCTTGCCAGTCAGGCGTGAAGTTATATTTAGCGGAAACTTCGACGTACGGGCTAAAGCTGTCGCCCGGGGAATAGCTTTCGAAGCCACTGCGACGGGATTCGTCTTTGGTGACGCCATAATAATACGCATTGAGATTCGAGCTGAACCAGGTCACGCCAAAGCCCGGCACCACAGCCCAGTTAGCCCCTTTAATCGCATACAGATAACCCAGATCAGCGGTCATGCCGTTGCTGGTGTCAAGCGTATCGGCATTAAAGCTGGCGCGGACAGTCCCCCACTCAGCGTTATGCGAATAAGCCAGACCAGCCATCAGTGTTGAGTGACGTTTATCAAGTCGCTTCATGCGCTTATCATCGCTGTCACTTGGGTCGAAGCTTAATGGAAAGTAGCTGCCGGTGATGCTGAGTTTGTTGACGTCATCATTCCACAAGTAATAACCCGCCATCAGGGTGTGGAAGTAGAAGTCATCATTGTCGTAGTTGATGATCGGCACCGGGTAAACATGATCGTTATTCCCACGATACGGATCAGGGGCAACTAACGCTGAAGCACCCAGCTGCCAGGTCCCTGCAACGGCAACATGACTGCAAAACACTGCCGCGCCGGCGAGTGACAGTGTTTTAAGATTAATCATTTTCATTGTCTTAATTCCATTAAGTAAAAAATCATCGCTAGTTTAAATGAACCGTAAACGTCGCGCTTAGCAATTTTCGGCCTATAAAAAGACATCTCCGGAAAAACCGGGGCGATCGCACAATTTAACTGCAAAATATGAAATAAAAATGACTAAAGAAACACCTTCCGCTCTGCAGAGCACGTCCTGCAAGGCTTTTCAGAGCATTCCTGATAACTGAGTCATTGATATGACTTAAAAAACGCCAAAACCATAGAGGAAATTTTCTTAATGCCAAACTACGCTTATAAATAGATGAAAGACTTAGCCTGAACGGTTGCCCGTCCCACCGGGTCTGACAGTAAACATATCATCGCGACTGTCAGCTTTGAAGGGGTTCTGCAAGTTGGCATAAGGGTTGCTGTATTCAGGTGGAAGATCTTTCTTCCGGGGGCGCTGAAAAAAGCTCTCATTTACCTGTGCGTTACCCGAGTCATTGAAGTTGCGCTAACGCTTCAAGAACCAAGGGTAAAATAACGAAGGACGGGCATCGTATGAACATATTTGACCACTATCGCCAGCGCTATGAGGCTGCCAAGGACGAAGAGTTCACACTGCAGGAATTTCTTACCATTGCACGGCAAGATCGCAGTGCTTATGTCAATGCGGCGGAACGTCTGTTGATGGCAATCGGTGAACCAGTGATGGTAGATACCGCGCTTGAACCACGCCTGTCGCGTTTATTCTCGAACCGTGTTGTTGCACGTTACCCTGCATTTGAAGAATTTTACGGCATGGAAGAGGCTATCGAACAGATTGTCTCCTACCTGAAACACGCCGCGCAGGGTCTGGAAGAAAAGAAACAAATCCTCTATTTACTGGGCCCGGTGGGTGGCGGTAAATCGTCCCTGGCCGAACGGCTGAAATCCCTGATGCAACGCGTACCGATTTACGTGCTGAGCGCCAACGGCGAACGCAGCCCGGTAAACGACCATCCGCTGTGCCTGTTTAACCCGCAGGAAGATGCGCATATTCTGGAAAAAGAATACAACATTCCTCCGCGCTATCTCGGCACCATCATGTCGCCCTGGGCGGCAAAACGTCTGCATGAATTCGGGGGCGACATCACGAAGTTTAAAGTCGTGAAAGTCTGGCCGTCGATTCTCGAACAAATCGCCATCGCTAAAACGGAACCGGGCGATGAAAACAACCAGGACATTTCCGCGCTGGTCGGGAAAGTGGATATCCGTAAACTGGAAAACCACGCGCAAAACGATCCGGATGCTTACGGTTATTCCGGTGCATTATGCCGCGCAAACCAGGGTTTAATGGAATTCGTCGAAATGTTTAAGGCACCGATTAAAGTGCTGCATCCGTTACTGACGGCGACTCAGGAAGGTAACTATAACGGTACGGAGGGGATCTCCGCCCTGCCGTTCAATGGCATTATTCTGGCGCACTCCAACGAATCTGAATGGGTGACGTTCCGTAACAACAAGAATAATGAAGCGTTCCTTGACCGTGTATACATCGTCAAAGTGCCATACTGCCTGCGTGTTTCTGAAGAGATGAAAATCTACGATAAACTGCTCAGCAATAGTGAGCTCTCGCATGCCCCTTGCGCACCGGGAACCCTGGAAACGCTCGCGCGCTTTTCGATTCTCTCGCGTCTGAAAACACCAGAAAACTCCAGCAGCTATTCCAAAATGCGGGTGTATGACGGTGAAAGCCTGAAAGATACCGATCCGAAAGCCAAGTCCTATCAGGAATACCGCGATTATGCGGGCGTGGACGAAGGCATGAACGGGCTGTCGACACGTTTTGCATTTAAAATTCTCTCCCGTGTTTTCAACTTTGACCATGCCGAAGTGGCCGCCAACCCGGTTCATCTGTTCTACGTGCTGGAACAGCAAATCGAGCGTGAACAGTTCCCGCAGGATATCGCCGAGAAATATCTGGAGCACCTGAAAGGTTATCTGATCCCAAAATACGCTGAGTTTATCGGCAAAGAGATCCAGACCGCTTATCTTGAGTCCTACTCAGAATACGGACAAAACATTTTCGACCGTTATGTCACGTACGCTGACTTCTGGATCCAGGATCAGGAATACCGCGATCCGGATACCGGACAACTCTTTGATCGTGAATCGCTGAATGCCGAGCTGGAGAAAATTGAAAAACCGGCCGGGATCAGTAATCCAAAAGATTTCCGTAACGAAATCGTCAACTTCGTGCTGCGTGCCCGCGCTAATAACAGCGGCCGCAATCCAAACTGGACCAGTTACGAAAAACTGCGCACGGTGATTGAGAAAAAAATGTTCTCAAATACCGAGGAATTACTGCCAGTTATCTCGTTTAACGCCAAGACGTCGACTGATGAACAGAAAAAACATGATGATTTTGTCGACAGAATGATGGAGAAAGGATACACACGTAAACAGGTCCGCCTGCTGTGTGAATGGTACCTGCGCGTGAGAAAATCCTCATAACAGAAGATCGTTGGCAACGTCGTTTGGGGGAAATATGACGTATTTTATTGACCGCCGGCTGAATGGCAAAAATAAAAGCGCGGTGAACCGCCAGCGCTTTTTGCGCCGCTATAAGTCGCAAATCAAACAGTCGATTGCCGAGGCCATCAACAAGCGTTCGGTTACCGACGTGGATAGCGGGGAATCAGTTTCGATCCCCAATTCCGATATCAACGAGCCCATGTTTCATCAGGGTCGCGGTGGCTTGCGCCACCGTGTTCATCCCGGCAACGACCACTTTGTACAGAATGACCGCATCGAACGGCCGCAGGGGGGCGGTGGCGGCGGCAGTGGTCAGGGCGATGCCAGCAAGGATGGTGAAGGCGAAGATGAGTTTTCATTCCAGATTTCAAAGGACGAATATCTCGATCTGCTGTTTGAAGATCTGGCGCTGCCTAACCTGAGAAAAAACCAGCATAAACAGCTGAATGAATTTAAAACCCACCGCTCCGGTTATACGTCTAACGGCGTACCGGCTAATATCAGTGTGGTGCGCTCTTTGCAAAACTCGCTGGCCCGCCGTACGGCGATGACCGCGGGTAAAAAACGGGAGCTGCGTGAGCTGGAATCGACGCTGACCGAGGTCGAGCACAGCGAACCGGCACAATTACTGGAAGAAGAACGGTTGCGCAAAGAGATTGCTGAGCTGCGGGCAAAAATCGCCAAAACGCCGTTTATCGATACCTTTGATTTGCGCTACCGAAACTATGAACGTCGCCCCGAGCCTTCCAGCCAGGCGGTGATGTTCTGTCTGATGGATGTCTCCGGTTCGATGGATCAGGCAACCAAGGACATGGCCAAGCGTTTCTATATCCTGCTCTATCTGTTCCTGAGCCGGACGTATAAGAACGTTGACGTGGTCTATATCCGTCACCATACACAAGCTAAAGAAGTGGATGAACAGGAGTTCTTCTACTCGCAGGAGACCGGCGGCACCATCGTGTCGAGTGCCCTGAAACTGATGGATGAAGTCATTCAGGAACGCTACGACCCGGCGCAGTGGAATATTTATGCCGCGCAGGCCTCCGATGGCGATAACTGGGCTGACGACTCCCCGCTCTGCCACCAGCTTCTGGCACAGAAGATCCTGCCGATGGTGCGTTATTACAGCTATATCGAAATCACCCGCCGCGCCCACCAGACGCTGTGGCGTGAATACGAAGTGCTACAGGAGAAATTCGATAATTTCGCCATGCAGCATATCCGTGAACAGGAAGATATTTATCCGGTATTCAGGGAGCTCTTTCATAAGCAAGTTCAAGACCGCTGATGTTTAGCCTTTAAAACAGCTGGTTAAGTGGCATTATCCAGCTGTTTTCCCTCTTCCCAAGCGCTTTCCCTTTTCAATCAGAGCAGATATTTACCCTTCATTCTGGGGAAGCGCTTTTCTCTGCAAAATCTTTTCTTACGATTCCCTGTGAGGCCATGACGTGTATGAGGGAAAATTTTACGTCCTTGTAAGCACATTCTGCTGCTAACTAGATGCATCATATAAAGGATCTTTAACCCCATTGCCAGCCCACTGCGCTTCACTCGCCAGAGACTTATTTAGATTCAGGCACTCATCGCCCCCAGACTGCGCAACATTTTGAACAACTCCAGCAGTTTCTTAGCACCAACTGAATTTTAAATATTTATAGCTAACAATTTCCGATTATTTTGATATGTGGGGCGCTTACAGATCGTCTTTGCCCGTCAGTAAGTCACCTACAGATGCTTTTACAGACTGAAAAATAAAACTGAGCTTTTGCGAAGCCTTTGACACGGACACGGCAGCGAAATGGATGAAGCATTACCCCGGCGGCCTGATGTTTGCCGAGTAATCACACCCTCATCCCCGGCCAGCGCCGGGAGTTTTTTATTTTAACGCTAGGGTGTCGGGGCATGGCCAACTGGCGGTGGCCACAAAAGATTTCCTGTCCGGTTGCTGAAGCATATCCAGACCACCGCCAAAGAT
>NZ_JAFMOS010000504.1 GCF_019049755.1 Rahnella perminowiae | reverse complement strand
TAAGAATGCGCTGCCACTTATGCAAATTTAACTTTCTTGTTACCAATTTTGCACACAACAGGTCATTACCGGATGCAGGGGAATTACATTTGAAAAACATCAAAACTTTTTGATCCAGATCAATGCAACAACATGACCACTCATTTTTTATGGTTAATTCTCTTCCCGTCGTTTTTCCGCGAATTTAGTTTTCCTGCCTGTAGCTTTTTAACCCCCTGAAAGTGTTTCAGCGACTCATTCCCCCCCGGAACCGTCCCTGTTCATCCCTTCGCGCGATGTGCTTAAATCGGCTCCTCGCGAAACCCTGGCAGTCCCCCTTTCATTCAAGACTTCACCTGCGAATGTCAGACATCGCCGGTTCCCGTACCGGTATTACTGTTTGGAAGGGTAACCTGACACACAAAAAGAGGTTGTTATGTTTGGTCTTGATGCGCTAGAACTGGCCCGTATCCAGTTCGCCTTCACCGTCTCTTTTCATATCATTTTTCCCGCTATTACTATCGGGCTTGCCAGTTTTCTGGCTGTCCTGGAAGGCATGTGGCTGAAAACAAAGAAAGAGGCTTATCGCGACCTGTATCATTTCTGGTCGAAAATTTTTGCCGTTAACTTCGGTATGGGCGTGGTCTCCGGTCTGGTGATGGCTTACCAGTTTGGTACCAACTGGAGCATGTTCTCCTCCTTTGCGGGCAGTATTACCGGCCCGCTGCTGACGTACGAGGTGTTAACCGCGTTCTTCCTGGAAGCCGGTTTCCTCGGCGTGATGCTGTTCGGCTGGAACCGCGTCGGACCTGGCCTGCACTTCTTCTCGACCTGTATGGTAGCGCTCGGCACATTGATGTCGACATTCTGGATCCTCGCCTCCAACAGCTGGATGCAGACCCCGCAGGGCTATGAAATTGTTAATAATCTGGTGGTTCCGGTCAGCTGGATGAAGATTATCTTCAACCCGTCCTTCCCGTTCCGCTTAATGCATATGACCACTGCCGCGTTCCTCGCCTCTGCATTCTTCGTCGGGTCTGCTGCGGCCTGGCATTTGTTGCGCGGTCGCGATACGCCAGCCATCCGCACCATGTTATCGATGGCGATGTGGATGGCGCTGATCGTCTCGCCCATTCAGGCATTCCTCGGCGATGCCCACGGTCTGAATACCCTGAAATATCAGCCCGCCAAAATCGCGGCCATTGAAGGTCACTGGGAAAATAAAGACAACAAACCGTCCCCGCTGGTATTGATCGGCTACCCCGATATGAACCGTGAAGAAACCCGCTACGCGATTGAAATCCCGTATCTGGGCAGTCTGATCCTGACGCACAGCCTGACGCATCAGATCCCGGCGCTGAAATCCTTCCCGAAAGAAGACCGTCCGAACTCTTCGGTTATCTTCTACACCTTCCGCATTATGGCCGGTCTCGGCATGCTGATGATTTTGCTGGGTGTACTGAGCCTGATCCTGCGCCGTGGCGGCAAAATGTATACCTCTAAAGCGTTCCTGCGCTTTGCTTTCCTGATGGGGCCTTCCGGTCTGCTGGCGTTACTGGCGGGGTGGATCACCACGGAAATGGGGCGTCAGCCGTGGGTGGTTTACGGCCTGCTGCGTACTAAAGATGCGGTCTCTAACCATAATGTGCTGCAAATGAGCGTCAGTCTGATCCTGTTCATCGTCATCTATTGCTCGGTGTTTGGTGTCGGTTACGGCTATATGATGCGTCTGATCCGCAAGGGTCCGCAGGCGCATGAAGGAGAAGCTGTTGATCACGGAGGTCCCGGCCAGCACCGCACGCCCGCACGTCCGCTGTCTGCTATTTCCGAATCACTGACCGACGAAAATAAGGAAGCTTGATAATGGGTATCGACTTACCGCTGATCTGGTTTTTGATCATCATCTTCGGCGTGATGATGTATATCGTGATGGACGGCTTCGACCTGGGCATCGGTCTGCTGTTCCCGCTGGTCAAAAAAGAGCACGACCGTGACGTAATGATGAACACCGTTGCGCCGGTATGGGATGGTAACGAAACCTGGCTGGTGCTCGGCGGTGCGGCGCTTTATGGTGCATTCCCGCTGGCCTACTCAGTGATTCTGGATGCACTGACTATTCCGCTGACCCTGATGCTGTTTGGTCTGATCTTCCGTGGTGTGGCATTTGAATTTCGTTTCAAAGCCAGCCCGGCCAAACGTCACGTGTGGGATAAATCCTTCATCTGCGGATCGGTGATCGCCACCTTCTGTCAGGGCGTGGTGCTGGGTGCTGTGATCAACGGCATTCCGGTAGTGAATCGCACTTACGCTGGTGGCGCACTGGACTGGCTGACACCGTTTACGCTGTTCTGTGGTTTTGCGCTGGTGGTGGCTTATGCCCTGCTCGGCTGCACCTGGCTTATCATGAAAACCCAGGGCGAATTGCAGGAAGCGATGCACAAAATCGCCAAACCACTGCTGGTGGTATTCCTGCTGGTGACGCTGGCCGTCAGCCTGTGGACGCCGCTGACGCACACTGATATCGCCACCCGCTGGTTCTCGCGCCCTAACCTTTATGGGTTCCTGCCAGTACCGGTGCTGGTGGTGCTGGTCTCGGTGTGGATGTTCCGTGCCATCAGTAAAAATGCGCATCATGCGCCCTTCCTGCTGACACTGGCACTGGTGTTCCTGGGCTATACCGGCCTGGGGATCAGCATCTGGCCGAACATCATCCCGCCGTCCATTTCTATCTGGGAGGCCGCTTCACCGCCACAAAGTCAGGGCTTTATCCTGGTCGGCGCCCTGTTCATCATCCCGATTATTTTGGTGTACACCTTCTGGAGCTACTACGTGTTCCGCGGGAAAGTCACGCCGGATCAGGGTTATCACTGAGGAATCGCATTATGAATCTCATCAGAAAAATGGATGGCAATAACATTACTAAAGCCCCGTTTTTAAAGCGTGTCGGCTGGATGGCCGTCATCTGGGGCGGCAGTGTGCTGGCGTTATTTGTTGTGGCATCGGTGTTTCATCTGCTGATGTTTGCGGCGGGAATGAGAAGTCATTAAGTGCAGAAAGTCGGAGGGGTTTAGCAGACGACACTGCTCTGCCTTCTCCCTTTTTATTTCTCCGGCAGCAGCCGGACAAAACCCGGAAATGGCAGATTTCGGCAACAAAAAGCCCGCTCGGAAGCGGGCTAAAAACAACAAAACAGACTTTTGTCTCAACTTTCTTATTATCTCCCTGGTGCAGGATTTCTTATTCTTTCACCGTCTCCTCAAGCGTGAAACGCCCTAACGGATTCTGGTGGAAATCTTTGATATTTTTACGCGTCACGTTGCGATACGGGCTGTAATACAGGTCAATCCAGTTCACGTCGGCTTTCGCCATTTTCTGCAAATCGATGTACATCTGCTCACGCTTCTTCGGATCCATTTCCACCCGGGCGGCAGCCACCAGCGCTTTCACTTTGTCATTGTGATAACGCGTCATGTAATTCATGTTCGAGTCGTGGCCCAGCGTAAAGGTGGTTTTCTGATCCGGGTCGAGAATGTCGTTAGTCCAGTACATCACCGAAATGTCATAGTCTCCCGCCACTAACATGTCCCAGCTCTGGCTCGGATCCACTTTCTGTAAGTTGGCAGTGATCCCGGCTTTTGCCAGTTGCTGTTGCAGCAGTACGGCAATCTGTTCATCCACCTCATCACCGGCATTCACCAGATATTTCAGGGTCAGGTTTTTCACCCCGGCCGCCGCCAGCAGTTGTTTGGCTTTTTCCGGATCATACGGGCGTTGCAGGTTACCGGCGTAATGATACAGCGCCCCGTCAGGAATGTAGGAGTTGGCGATTTTGCCGTAACCGAACGTCACGGTATCGATAATGGCTTTTTTATCGATGGCGAAATCCAGCGCCTGACGCACTTCCACTTTGCCCAAATCCCCGTGGGAATGGTTGATCAGCAGGTGATCCTCACGGGTAGAGGTATCCAGCTCGACCGCCAGTTTCGGGTCTTTTTGCAGCGATGAGATGCGTGAGAACGGTATCGACAGCGCCGCGTCAATTTCCCCGGCCTGCACTTTCAGCATGCGGGTATTGTCATCCGGCAGCGTCAGCCACTCGACACCATCGAGTTTCACTTTCGCGGCATCCCAGTAATATGGGTTTTTCACCAGTTCGACTTTCTCGCCGCGTGTCCACTCTTTCACGCTGAACGCGCCGGAACCGACCGGATGTTCCGCAAAGTCATCCGCACCCTGTTTGGTCAGCGCCTGTTGCGAAATCACCGAGGCATTCGGCAGCGCCAGCTGCGACAAAAACGCCGCCGACGGTGTTTTCAGGGTAATGATCAACGTATGAGCGTCGGGGGCTTTCAGCGTATCGATAATACTGTACGAATCCTTCCACAGCGATCCGGCATCATCACGGATACGCGTCAGGCTGAACACCGCATCGGAAGCGGTCACCGGCGTGCCATCAGAGAATTTCGCCTCACGCATTTTCAGCGTATAGGTTTTGCCGTCCGGCGAAATCGTCCAGCTTTCCGCCAGACCCGGCAGCAGTTTGGTGCCGGTGTTATCAACGCGCACCAGCGGATCAAAGACATTGGAGAACACCCAGTTATCGGCGTTTTGCGCTGACCTGATCGGATCAAATGTAGTGCTGTCTTCACGACGACCAATGGTCAGCACCCCCGCCGCTTGCGCCATTTCGCTGACCAGACTCAGCGCCAGCAGCACTCCGGCGGCCACAACGTTAAAATGCTTTTGTTTCATATAACATTCCTTCAGTCATCGGATTAATTCCGTCGCTTTTGTGGTTTTCAAGAACACAGGCGAAGGCATGGTCGGCAATGTGCCGGGTTTCGGGTGCCGCACCCTGTCTGCACTCAGGCAGCGCAAAGGCACAGCGTGGATGGAAAGCGCAGCCCGCAGGCAGCGAAACCGGGCTGGGTGGTTCACCCTGTAACGGATGCTCCGGCAGCGGCCGGTCGGGGTCGATTTCAGGAATGGCCGCCACCAGCGCGGCGGTATACGGATGTCGCGGCGCGCTAAACACCGTTTGCGTCGGCCCGCTTTCGACAATACGCCCGAGGTACATCACCGCTACGCGGTCACACAGGCGGCGCACAATCGCCAGATCATGGGCGATAAACAGGATCGCCAGACCCATACTTTCACGCAGATCCATCAGCAGATTGATAATCTGCGCCTGAATCGACACATCCAGCGCCGCAACACATTCATCGGCGACGATCAGGCGCGGTTCGATAGCCAGCGCACGGGCAATACCGGCGCGCTGACATTGCCCGCCGCTCAATGCCTGCGGACGGCGTGTGGCATGTTCCGGGCTTAGCCCGACCAGGGTCAGCAGCGTATTAATCCGCGCGGGAATCTCCGCTTTCGTCACTTTCCTGTGTACCCGCAGCACCTCGCCGATACTTTCGCCAATCGTCTGGCGCGGATTGAGTGAGGAAAACGGATCCTGAAAGATCATGGCGGTTTGCCGGCGCAGACGGGCAATGTCGGGTTTCATACCTTCGGTAATCAGTTGCCCGTTAAAGCGAACCCGTCCGGCGCTGGTGTTTTCCAGCTGCAACATCGCCCGGCCAAGGGTACTTTTTCCGCTGCCTGATTCACCAACCAGCCCCAGCGTTTCGCCTGCACGGATGTGCAGTGATACGCCATTCACAGCCTGAACGTGGCGCTTTCTAAAACCAAAACCGGAAACCGGAAACGTCACGCAAAGATCTTCCACTTCGAGTAGCGGGTAAGGTTGCACAGTGAGATCAGGCAAATGATTCATTTCCCCTCCCGTGGATCAGCGGATGATGACAGGCGGTGGCGTGGCTGCCCGTTTGCATCGCGGGCTGGCTGTCCCGGCACAACGCCGTCGCCTGCGCACAGCGCGGATGAAAACGGCAACCGGACGGGAATCGTGCCGCTACCGGCGGCTGACCGGGTAACGTGATCAGCCGTCCGGCGCCACCTTCGCTGACCGGCTGGCAGTCAATCAGGCCACGGGTGTACGGATGCAGTGCCTGCGCCAGTACCGGGCGTTTTTCACCGGTTTCACACAAACGTCCGCCGTACATCACCGCGATGCGGTCACAGGTTTGTGCCACCACGCCCAGATCATGAGTGATCAGAATGATGGCGATACCCAGCCGGTCACGCAGATCGCGGAGCAGATGCAAAATCTGCATCTGTACGGTGACATCCAGCGCCGTGGTCGGTTCATCGGCAATCAGCATTTTTGGTTCGCAGGCCAGCGCCACGGCGATCATTGCCCGCTGACGCATGCCGCCGGAAAACTCATGCGGGTAGTTATCTGCCCGTCGCTGTGGGTCCGGAATACCGACCTGACGCAGCAGTTCCACTGCCTGTCCCTGTGCCTCACGGCGGCTGGCCCCAAAATGCAGACGGCGGCTTTCGGCAATCTGCTGGCCTATGGTCATCACCGGATTCAGATGACTGGCCGGATTCTGGAAAATCATGCCAATTTCGCGCCCGCGAATGGCCGTCATGCGTTTATCGCTCAGGGTCAGTAAATCGGTACCGTTCAGGCGGATTTCGCCGGTGCGGATATGCAGCCCTTCGCCCGGCAGCAGGCGCATCATGGCACGGCAACTCAGCGTTTTACCGGAACCGCTTTCGCCGACCAGTCCGAGAATATCCCCCGCATTCAGCGTCAGCGAAAGTCTGTCTACCAGCGCCACACCCTGCCGGTCTTCAATGGTCAGGCTGGAAACCTGCATTAACGTCATGGTCGCTCCCCCAGTTTGTCACCCAGTCCGTCCGCCAGCAGGCTGAAACTCATCGCCAGCACCACAATCGCCAGGCCGGGGAAGGTTGTTATCCACCACGCCGTGGTAATAAAACTCTGGCCTTCAGCGACCATCACCCCCCATTCCGCGACCGGCGGCTGAACGCCGAGGCCGAGATAACTCACCGACGCGCCGCTGAGTAACACCAGCACGCAGTCGGACATTGAGAACACCAGCGAACTGGTCAGCGCATTGGGCAGCAAATGCAAAAGTAAGATACGCGGATGGCTGTAGCCCAGGCTGCGCGCGGCCAGAATAAAATCCCGGTGTTTCAGCGTCAGCACCTGCGAGCGCACCAGACGGGCATACGACACCCAGCCGACCAGGGCCATCGCGATATAAAAACTGCCCAGTCCCGGCCCGGGAATGGCAATAATCGACAGCATCAGCACCAGAAAAGGAAACGCCAGCACCACGTCTATCACCCGCATGAAAAAGGTGTCCACTGCACCGCCGAGATACCCCGCAAACGCGCCGGTCAGCGTGCCGAAGATAAACGGAAAAATGACGCCAATCAGACAGATTTGCAGATCAATCCGTGCGCCCCACATCACACGGGAAAGAATGTCGCGGCCAAAGTTATCGGTGCCGAAAGGATGGGTGAACGATGGCGGTGACAGTGTCACTGATGCATCCTGCGCTATCGGGTCAAACGGCGCGATCCACGGGCTGAGCAGCGCAATCAGAACCCAGACACTGAGCATCACAATTCCCAGCCGCAACGCCTGCTGGCGCGGCAACCAGCGCAGATGAAAATATCCCATTCGCTGTGTCGCAATCTTTTCGGTCATGCTCATAGCTTCACCCTCGGATCCAGCGCCACAGTCAGTAAGTCCGCCAGCAAATTCACTGCGACCGTCGCCAGCGCAAACACCAGTACCACCCCCTGCACCACCATGTAATCGCGGCTGATAATGGCTTTCACCAGCAGTTGCCCCATGCCGGGAATGGCAAATACGCTTTCAATCACCACCGTGCTGCCAATCAGCCAGCCGATATTCACCGCCAGCAGATTGACCGTCGGCACCAGCGAGTTGGGCATCACATGTCGCCAGAAAATACGGTTTTCGTTCTGTCCCCGTGCACGGGCGGCGGTAACGTAATCATTCTGTAACTCCATCAGCAGACTGGCGCGAAGGTTACGGGTCAGTACCGCCGACAGCGCCAGCGCAACGGTCAGGCACGGCAGAAACAGATGATGAACCCGCTCACCAAAGTCGCTGCCATAGCCCGACACCGGAAACCAGCCGAGTGACAGGCTGAACAGCAAAATCATCATGATCGCCAGCCAGAACGCCGGTAATCCGAGGCCGATAGTAGAAAGTAAACGGATCACCTGATCCGCCAGCCGCCCGCGATGTCGCGCCGCCCCGGCTGCCAGCGGCACGGTGAACAGCATCGCCAGCACCACGCTGCCGAGCACCAGATACAGCGTGGGTTCAATACGCGACATGATAAGCTTCAGCGTATCCACGCGGTAAATCAGTGACTTGCCCATCTCGCCATGAAACAGATTGCGCAGAAAATAGAGATATTGCTGCCAGACCGGCAGATCCAGCCCGTACTGCAAACGGATGCGGGCAATGGCCTCCGGTGTGCTGCGCACCCCGAGCAGGATCCGCGCCGGATCGCCAGGTATGGCACGCACCATCGCGAAAGTCAGCATACTTATCCCCAGCAACACCGGCAGCAGTTGCAGCGGTCGCCATAACAAAAATCGGTAACGGTGCATGACAATCCTCTTAATGGCAGTTTCTGGTGCAGAGTGAGAGTCTTTCCCCTGTAGCTTTACGTTAGCCGCAGCCAGACTCCGCCGGTAGTTAGCAAAAATACTAGGTTTGCATCCGCAGCGATGTGGCACCGGGATTGCATAATTTTTCTTTAACAAGTGAGGTTGAGCAAAATCGGTGCCCGATCAGCCTATTTAGCCCGGAAAGAAATGATGTGGAGATAAATTCATGAAGCTCGCGGTGCAAGAGAGTGCAGTGTCTTTACGGGAAACCACCGTTGATGGTGCGTTTGATCAGCTTTTCGCGCAGACCTCGCGCCTGGGGTTTGATGCCCTGATTTACGATTACACGCCGGTACCGCGAACGCTCCAGGGCGAGCTGATCACGCCGTCGTTGTTGAGGATGTGCAATGTGCCCGGCGATATGCAGAGATTATGGCTGGAGAGCGGGTATTATCAGGTCGATCCGGTACAGCATTACGCCCTCGAAAGCTGCGCACCCTTTGTCTGGTCTTATCAGCGCCCGGACAATACTTCGCTGCAAAACCGACTCAGTGAACTCAATAAACCGGTTACCCATTACATGTGCGATAACAACATGCCGAGCGGTGCAACGGTGCCACTGCATTTACCGAACGGTGGCTTTGTGACCGTCACGGGCATTCATACCGGTGCGGGGCATGAGCTGGATATTCATGATGTACTGGCCGAACTGAGCCTGCTGGCGCTGACCTTTCAGGAGTGCGTGTTTCCCCTGTTCGACAGCAGCATTCTCACCTGCCGCCATGTGCATTTAAGCAAGCGCGAACGCGAATGTCTGACGTGGGCCGCGCAAGGGTTAACCGCCAAAGAGATTGCCCGCAAACTCAGCCGGTCAATTGCCACGGTCACGCTGCATCTTAATACCGCAACCCGTAAACTGGGTGCCAGTAACCGTGTGCAGGCGGTGGTGCGCGCGATGCATTACCGTTTGCTCGACAGCTGATCTGCCCGGTTTTCTATCTTTTTTACTAGCTGTTCAGCGCAGCCCCGATGTTTACCCTGTAAAGATTATTCACCGGCAGGGGAAACAAAATGTACAACATCACTGAAGGCTATGCATGGTTTCAGGAATACCAGACCTGGTATCGCATCTGTGGCGATTTAAACAGTGGCAAAACGCCGCTGGTCATTGCCCACGGCGGCCCCGGCTGCACCCATGATTACGTCGATGCTTTCCGCGATATCGCCGAAACCGGCCGCGCGGTGATCCATTATGATCAGATTGGTAATGGCCGCTCGACGCACCTTCCTGACAAACCGGCTGACTTCTGGCAGCCGTCATTTTTTCTGGCGGAACTGGACAATCTGCTACGCCATCTGGGTATTGAAAAGGATTACGCGCTGCTCGGTCAGTCCTGGGGCGGCATGCTCGGTGCTGAACACGCTGTTACCCAACCCCCGGGCCTGAAAGCGCTGGTCATTGCCAACTCTCCGGCCTCAATGGCACTCTGGTTGCAGGCCGCCGCCCGCCTGCGCAGCGAACTGCCGCCGGACGTTCAGGAAACCTTACTGGCACATGAAGCCGCCGGAACCCTTGACAGCGCGGAATACAAAGCCGCGTCGCAGGTGTTTTATGCCCGTCATGTCTGCCGCCTCGATCCGTGGCCGGAGGAAGTAAAACGCACTTTTGCGGCAATGGACCAGGATCCGACCGTGTATCTCGCCATGAACGGCCCGACCGAATTCCACGTTATCGGCAGCATGAAAAACTGGACGGTGATCGACCGTCTGCCCGCCATTAATGTGCCGGTATTGCTGATTTCCGGTCGCTACGACGAAGCGGCCCCCGAAGTGGTGCAACCGTTCGCGGATTTCATCAAAGACGCCGAATGGGTGATTTTCGAAAATTCGAGCCACATGCCACACGTCGAGGAACGTGAAGCCTGTATGAAATGCGTGGAAGGATTTTTGGCGAGCCACGGCTCACTCTGATAACGCTTAAAGGCTGCGTCGACATTATGCCGAAGCAGCCTGAAAGGGGGTTATTCGCCGATTGATTAACGGCTGGCACCGGGCGATTGCCCGGAAATGCGCTTATAAGCCCGGCTAAAAGCGGCCTGTGAGGTATAACCCAGACGAAACGCGACGGTCTCGATAGAAATCTTACTGTCTGCGAGCCACTGCGTGGCGAGTTGCATCCGCAGTTCTGTCACGTAACGCAACGGCGATACGCCAATCATGGTTTGAAAACGCGCGGCAAAAACAGAGCGCGAGATGTGCGACTCTGCCGCCAGCTCCGTCACTGTCCAGTTCCTGCCCGGCTGCCGGTGCAGCGCCAGAATTGCCTTTGCCAGCCGTGGCTCCCGCAATGCAGCGGCAATGCCAGAGGCATTTTCACATCCGCATTCAACCCACCCCCGGACAATCATTGCCGCGGCAACTTCCGCAAGCCGGGCCAGAATGCCTGCAAAGCCGATGCGGCCGGAGCATATTTCACGTTTCATTGCGTCAATTACCGGCAACAGTCCGGGATAACGTTCGCCTTTGGCATCCGCCACCATGGTGTCCGGCATCAGTTTGCCCAGACTTTGCATTCCGCCCAGATCAAACTCCATGCAGCCATAAAAAAGAATCGCGCCCGGTATCGTGTCCGTACTCGGGCAGGTATCCACACCACTCACCGCTTCTCCCAGGGGCGCGACATCGAAGTCGTCAATATCCTGAGCGGTATTGTCTGGTTCAGAAAGAAGCTGATGTGCCATTCCATGCGGCAGAAAAACGACATCCCCGGCAGACAAGGGGTGAAGCACGCCATCCCCGGTATTAAGGACAGCAGAACCGACGGCAAGATAGTGAAAATAAGCATGGCCGGGCCTTGGTTTGAAAGCCATGCCAAACTCAGGGCCGGTCTGGATGCGACGATATTGCACACCGCGCAGACGCATGCCTGTCAGGAGTTCACTGATCAGGTCAGATGAAAGGGCAAAGGGATCGTGCTGTGTCATTTCAGGAGTAATAGTCAAAAAACAAGGATTACGAATCATAGATCATCTCAACCATCCTGCCTAGAATTTGCGCTACGTTAATTTTCAGGAATGTTTGAAATGAATCATAAAACACAGGGCTCAGCGCCCGCGATCCAACGAGATGTGCAACAGGCTCCGCCGGCGTGGATGGCCGTCTTCTCCCTCACCATGGGCGTGTTCGGCTTGCTCACGGCGGAATACCTGCCAGCCAGCCTGTTAACGCCCATGGCCTCAGATCTGCAGGTGACGGAAGCCTTAGCGGGTCAGGCGGTGACGGTCACCGCTGTTATCGCGCTGTTTGCCGGGCTGCTGGTTCCGGGTCTGACGCGTAAGCTTGACCGCAGAACCGTCCTGTTAAGTTTTACCGTGCTGATGATCGCCTCAAACCTGCTGGTCGCCCTTTCCTCAAGCCTTGTCGTGTTGCTGGTGATGCGGATCCTTCTTGGCGTCGCGCTGGGCGGATTCTGGAGTATGGCCGCAGCGGTGGCGATGCGGCTGGTTCCGGAGAAATTCGTGCCGAGAGCCCTGTCGGTTATCTTCAGTGGCATCGCCGTAGGAACCGTCGTTTCGGTGCCGCTGGGAAGTTTTCTCGGTGAGCTCTATGGCTGGCGCAGCGCGTTTATTGCCGCGGCTCTGGTGGGAGGGGTCACGCTTGCTTTTCAGTGGTTCACATTACCGCGCATGGCTCCCCGTCAGGTTACGCATACAGAATCAGTCTTAACCTTACTGCGCCGTCCCGGCATTGCAACGGGGATGTTTGGTTGCGTGCTGGCACATACCGGTCAGTATGCCCTGTTTACGTATATTCGCCCTTCTCTGGAAAGCGTGAGTCATATTGATGCGGGCGGACTGGCCCTGCTCTTGCTCGGATTCGGTGTGGCCAATTTTGCAGGTACATTGCTGGCTGGCTGGGTAATGACTTACAGCCTTCGTCTGACGCTCATTGTAATGCCTTGCCTGGTCGGCATCGCGGCATTGGGAATGATATTACTGCCCGTTCAGATAACCGGGCTCACTCTGCTGGTTTTGCTCTGGGGGCTGGCATTCGGCGGTGTGCCCGTCGCCTGGTCAAACTGGGTAACCCGCTCGGTGCCCGATCAGGCTGAGAGCGCAGGAGGCATGGTGGTGGCTGCCGTGCAATCTTCTATCGCGGCCGGTGCGGCACTGGGAGGTGTCATGTTCGGACTGGGGGGGATCTCCGGGGTATTTATTACCGCGGGTATTGTGATGTTAAGTGCCGCGCTGATCATTGCCTTGTGCGTCAGGGTCGGTCTGTCCGGAGACGGTGCAGAAAGCGCGTCCTTCCAGCACGGATAGCGTCAGGAAATACGCTGACAATCTTTCAGTAAATTCCTAAAAATAACTAAAATTAATTCCACACAAACATTGTTGCTATCGTGTTCAAATACTCAATTTATCATCATGTTAAAACTGTTTCCGGCTTATTTCCGTGAACAGGTCAGGGCTATAAC
>NZ_JAFMOS010000505.1 GCF_019049755.1 Rahnella perminowiae | reverse complement strand
AACTTAAGCAACCCTATGTAATATAAGGATAATATTTTTACTCTTATATAACAATTGGTTCACATTTGAGGGGGTCATTTTGACATCACCAGTGAAAAAAATTGTGATTATCGGCGGTGGCGCCGGCGGTCTGGAACTGGCAACCAGTCTGGGCCATAAACTTGGCCGCAACAAAAAAGCGGAGATCATTCTGGTCGATCGCAACCACAGCCATCTATGGAAACCTTTATTACATGAAGTGGCGACCGGCAGTCTGGACGATGGCGTCGATGCGCTGAGCTATCTGGCTCATGCCCGTAACCATGGTTTCACTTTCCAGATCGGTTCACTGACCAACATTGACCGCGAAAACCAGACCATCAAACTGGCTGAAATTTGCGACGAGAACGGCGAATTACTGGTGCCGGTGCGTGATATCGCGTACGACACACTGGTGATGGCGCTGGGCAGCACCTCTAATGACTTTGGTACACCGGGCGTCAAAGATCACTGCATCTTCCTGGATAACCCGCATCAGGCACACCGTTTCCATAACGAAATGCTGAACCTTTTCCTCAAATTCTCTGCCAGTTCCGATAAACAGAAGAAGGTGAATATCACCATTGTGGGGGGCGGGGCAACCGGCGTTGAATTGTCTGCCGAGTTGCACAATGCGGTAAAAGAACTGCACAGCTATGGTTTTGAAGGGCTGGACAGCGAAGCGCTGAATGTCACGCTGGTGGAAGCCGGTGAACGCATTCTGCCTGCCTTACCTCCGCGTATTTCTGCGGCGGCGCACCATGAGCTGACCAAACTGGGTGTGCAGGTTCTGACACAAACGATGGTCACCAGTGCTGATAAAAATGGCCTGAACACCAAGTCCGGCGAGTTCATCGAAGCAGACCTGATGGTCTGGGCCGCCGGGATTAAAGCCCCTGATTTCATGAAAGAGATCGCGGGCCTGGAAACCAACCGGATTAATCAGCTGGTGGTTGAGCCGACGTTGCAAACCACGCGTGACCCGAACATCTACGCGATTGGCGACTGTGCTTCCTGCCCGCAACCTGCGGGGGGTTTTGTGCCACCACGTGCGCAATCTGCACACCAGATGGCGTCCCGTTGCTTCGCCAATATTATGGCGCAGCGCAAGGGGCAGGGCCTGAAACCTTACGTCTATAAAGACCATGGCTCGCTGGTGTCTTTGTCACGCTTTAGCACTGTCGGCAGCCTGATGGGTAATCTGATGCGAGGCTCCATGATGGTCGAAGGCCGACTGGCGAGGCTGGTTTATATCTCGCTGTACCGCATGCATCAGATTGCGTTGCACGGTTACATTAAAACCGGTCTGATGATGCTGGTCGGTGGTATTAACCGGGTAATCCGCCCGCGTCTTAAACTGCACTGATTCCGGTCATCCCTCTTAGGGATAGCAGCAAAATCGTGACACACCTAAAAAGCCTGTTTACCGCAGGCTTTTCTATTTGCTGCGTAATCATTTCTCAACACGCATACGATCACGACCTCTTTATGTTGTCAGCTAAGAATCCTCCGAAACACTTCACGGGACAGGTCATTTTCCTCACTTACAGAGTTCGTCTTATTGTTTGCTTACGTTTGGGTGGGCAGACTTGACGATAAGTTTACAGACGGCGATTCACGCACGCCGGACCTCAGAGATAGGGCTGTTCGCTGAGGAGCGTCCCGGGAGGGTACGAATTGCGTGGTAACATTTTCGGAGGAAGTCCTGTGAACAAGTCAATGTTAGCTGGGGTCGGTATTGGTGTGGCTGCGGCGTTGGGCATTGCTGGCGTCGCGAGCATGAACGTCTTTTCGTCTGGCCCGCAATATGCGCAGGTTGTCAGCGCAACGCCAATCAAAGAGACCACAAAAACCCCACGTCAGGAATGTCGTAATGTGACAGTCACTCACCGCCGTCCTGTACAGGATGAGCACCAGATTGCCGGTTCCGTACTCGGGGCTGTAGCCGGTGGCGTATTGGGTCACCAGTTTGGTGGCGGTCGCGGACGTGATGTTGCGACAGTAGCCGGTGCACTGGGTGGTGGCTATGCGGGTAACCGTGTGCAGAGCAGCATGCAGGATAATGACACCTACACCACGCAACAGCAGCGCTGTAAAACCGTGTATGACAAAGAAGATAAAATGCTCGGCTATGATGTGACCTATAAAATAGGCGATCAGCAAGGGAAAGTGCGTATGGACCACGATCCGGGCACACAAATTCCGCTGGATAAAAGCGGTCAGCTGCAACTTACCCGTTCATAAACACGCGGTAGCGGTGAGAAATGAAAGCCTGAGGCGAACCTCAGGCTTTTTTTATACCGCTTACAGACCATTTTTGTGTTTGACGATATCCGCCATGACCGCCAGTGCAATTTCCGCAGGGGTCTTGCTGCCGATGTGTAATCCTACCGGCGCATGCAGGCGGGAAAAATCTTCCTCACTGAAATCAGCGATGCTTTGCAGACGCTCACGGCGTCGTGCGCTGTTGAGCTGCGACCCCATCGCGCCGATGTAAAACGCGGGTGTATTCACCGCTTCCATCAGTGTCAGGTCATCCATTCGCGGATCGTGGGTCAGCGCCACAATCGCAGTATTCGCATGGCAGTTTTGCTGTTCGAGATATTTTGCCGGGAACTGTCTTTCCAGCCGGATATCTGATTTCAGTCTCGGTAAGAAATTTTCCAGCACGTCGTCCCGGCATTCGCAGACCACGACTTCAAAGCCCAGGGCGCAGGCAAAATCGGCGCAGTAAAGTGCCACACCCGACAGACCGGCGATCAATAACCTTGGGGGTGCTGCCAGATGCAGCGTGATGCAATTGCCGTCGCGCTTGATTTGCGTCGCATGATAATACTCAGCGGGTGCCAGATGATCACAGGCGGCAGGCGGCGTGATGGATTTGCTGAGCGCATAATGCCCGGCAAGTGCCATTCCCATACGTTGCAGATAACCGGCATTACCGGCAGTCGCCGGTAAATATTCGACCAGCACGTCCAGCGAACCGCCGCACGGCAACGCAATGTCGGGCGTCAGTCCTCCTTCGCCATAGTGCACGATCTGGCTCGGTTGCCGGTATTCACCCGCGGCAATACGCTGTAAAAAATTCTCTTCGACACAACCGCCGGAAAGCGATCCGCAAAAATGCCCGTCGCGTGTCGCCGCCATCAGAGCGCCCGGCGCGCGCGGAGAAGAACCGTACGTGTTGAGTACGGTGCAAAGCCATACTGGCTGATGTGCCAGCCAGGTTATAGCCTGGGAAATAACTTCATTATCAAGATGCTGCATGCTGATTTAGGTTTGAAATAAACAGGGGCGGGGAAAGTTGCGCCGGAATATCAATATCTGTGATTACGGCAGGATGGTTGAAATCCAGGCGCAACATACGATGGCTGCGGAGCAGTTCACGTGCGCCGTTGTCACCGCGTAAGAGCCGAAGTTTTTCACGCATTGGCTGGGCAAAACCGACAGGATGCCCCGGTTCATTTTGCCAGTACGGGCGTACGATCATCTCCTGGCGCAGGCGATCCGCCACGGCGGTGAAAACTTCAGCGGTGACAAAAGGCATATCGGCCAGATGGATCAGCCAGCCGTCCCAGCCCGCCGTAGCATGCACACCCGCGGCTATGGATTCGCCGGTGCCGGCGCTGCTGATGAGCGTGAACGGTATTCCCTCACACAAACAACATGTCTGAACCGGCCGGTTTTCAGGGCGGGTGACCACATGTACCGGCAACCGGCTCGCGCACGCCTGACGCAACGTTGCCTCAAAAACAGTGACAACGTTTCCTGCTGTCTTTTGCAGGCGTGCATTCAGTTTATTTCCTTCACCACCGGCGGCGATAAACCGGCTCCCCGTACCCGCGGCGAGAAGAATAATACCTGCCATTTTGCATGACTTCCTCTTGTTCATTTTCAGATCAGATGTTCTGTAAACTCACCCAGCATGTCACCGACAAACTTCAGCCGTTTCGGACGATCAGTCAGATCTAACATAAATTTCAGTTTTGCCGGGCCGTCCAGACGATAAACTTGCGGTTGTTTCTGTAACAGACCAATCAGGAAGCCCGGATCGACACGGTTCTTATCGCCAAACTCAATGAATCCGCCGCGCTCATTACCTTCAATGCGCCGGATGCCCAGCTCTTTGGCTTTCAGGCGCAGTACGGCAATCTGCAACAGATTGCGCGCACCGTCCGGCAAGGTGCCGAAACGGTCAATCAGCTCAACGCGCAGTTCATCCAGCTCTCCCTCTGTTTTCGCACTGGCGATACGTTTATATAACGACAGGCGCGTATTCACATCAGGAATGAAATCTTCCGGCAGCAACGCAGGCATGCGCATTTCAACTTCGGTCTGGCTGGTGGTTAAATCCTCCAGCGACGGCTCGCGGCCTTCTTTCAACGCGTCGACAGCGTTTTCCAGCAACTCCATATACAGCGAGAAACCGATGCTGGTCATCTGGCCACTCTGGCCTTCACCGAGCAGTTCGCCTGCGCCGCGGATTTCAAGGTCGTGCGTCGCCAGCGCAAAACCGGCACCCAGGTCTTCCAGCGAGGCAATGGCTTCGAGACGCTTATGTGCGTCCGTCGACATCGCTTTCGGCGGCGGCGTCAGCAGATATGCATACGCCTGATGGTGTGAGCGGCCCACACGACCCCGCAGCTGATGCAGCTGTGCCAGACCAAAGTGGTCTGCACGCTCAATAATAATAGTATTGGCGGTCGGGATATCAATACCGGTTTCGATGATAGTGGTACACACCAGGACGTTGAAACGTTGATGGTGGAAATCATTCATCACACGTTCGAGGTCGCGTTCACGCATCTGGCCGTGACCGATAGCAATGCGAGCTTCCGGGACCAGTTCCGCCAGCCGCTGCGAGGCTTTTTCGATATTCTCCACATCGTTGTAAAGATAATAAACCTGCCCGCCGCGCAGAATTTCACGCAGGATTGCCTCGCGCACCACCAGGCTGTCGTATTCGCGCACAAAGGTTTTGACCGCCATACGTCGCGCAGGCGGCGTGGCGATAATCGACAGGTCGCGCATGCCACTCATTGCCATGTTCAGCGTACGCGGGATAGGCGTTGCGGTCAGGGTCAGAATATCCACGTCGGCACGCATCGCCTTGATGCGCTCTTTATGACGCACGCCGAAACGGTGTTCTTCATCAACAATTAACAACCCCAGATCTTTCCAGCGCAGGTCACTTTGCAGCAGTTTGTGCGTACCGATAATAATATCGACTTTGCCTTCTACTGCGTCTTCCAACACCGCATTTTGCTCTTTCGCACTGCGGAAACGGGACATCATTTCAATACGCACCGGCCAGCTGGCGAAACGATCGCGGAAATTATCAAAGTGCTGTTGTGCCAGCAGCGTGGTGGGTACCAGAACAGCCACCTGCTTATTGTTGGATACCGCAAGGAAAGCCGCGCGCATCGCCACTTCGGTTTTACCGAAACCGACGTCGCCGCAGACCAGCCGGTCCATCGCCAGCGGCTGGGTCATGTCAGTCAGTACAGCATTAATGGCCTGTGCCTGATCCGGTGTGGTTTCAAACGGGAAAGCCTGACAGAACAACTGATACTGTTCTTTGTCGTGTTTAAATGCGAAACCACTTTTGGCTTCGCGCTGGGCATAGATATCCAGCAGTTCAGCGGCGACGTCGCGCACTTTCTCCGCCGCTTTCTGCCGCGCTTTCGACCAGGCTTCACCACCGAGTTTATGCAGCGGCGCGCTCTCATCTGCGCCACCGGCATAGCGGCTGATGAGATGCAGCGATGACACCGGTACATAAAGTTTGTCTTCACCGGCGTAGGTCAGGATCAGGTATTCGGCAGTAATACCGCCAGTTTCCAGGGTCGTCAGCCCGAGATAACGCCCCACGCCATGCTCAACGTGTACCACCGGTTGGCCGGGTCGCAGCTCGGCGAGGTTACGGATCAGTGTATCGGTATTGATTGACCGGCGGCTGTCCTGACGGCGGCGCGCCACGCGTTCACCGAGCAAATCGCTTTCGCAGATCAGTGCCAGCTGTTTACCGGCATCGAGAAAACCGCGTTCAGAGGCACCAATCATGATGTAACGACCGGCGGTTTCGGCTTGTTCAATGCGGGTGATCAGCGTTGGCATCAGTTTGATGCGCGCCAGCAAATCCTGAAGCGTTTCGCGGCGGCCTTCGCTTTCTACGGAGAATACCAGGCTGCCGGCAAAGGATTCATTGAAGCGCCGCAAATTATCCATCGGCGCTTTGTTCTGGGGCTGAACGGATAAATCGGGCAGTTTTTCGTAACTCAGATTGGTGTTGGCAGCTTTTTTCGGCAGTGAATCAGTACGCAACTGAATACGTGGCCAGGCTTTAAGCTCGGTATAAAGCGACTCCACGCGCAGCCACAGGTTTTCCGGTTCAAGCAGCGGACGCATCGGATCAACGCGGCGGCTTTCGTAACGCTGGCAGGCGTCCAGCCAGAAGCGCTCGGCAGCGGCTTCCAGATCGCCGGTATTCAGCACCAGTGTGTTTTCCGGTAAATAGCTAAACAGTGTGGTCAGCGGCTGGCTGAAAAACAACGGTTGCCAGTATTCGATGCCGGCAGGAAAGGTTCCTTTGCTGACCTGCTGATAAACGTGTTCTGCATCGCGGCGCACTTCAAATTTCTCGCGCCACTGGCTGCGGAACAACTCGATGGCATTTTTATCGGTTGGAAATTCGTGTGCAGGCAGCAGATTGATGTGTTCGACTTCAGTCAGCGTGCGCTGACTGTCCACATCAAAAATGCGCAGGCTGTCGATTTCATCGTCAAAAAAATCAATACGATAGGGTTCTTCGCTACCCATCGGATACAAATCAAGCAGGGCGCCACGGGTCGCAAATTCACCGTGCTCCATCACCTGATCCACACTGCGATAACCGGCCTGTTCCAGCTGTGCACGCAGTCTATCCCGGGAGAGCTGCTGACCTTTCTTCATCACCAGTGCGTGGCCGTGCAGGAATTCGTGCGGGCAGACTCGCTGCATCAGCGTATTCACCGGCAAAATAATAATGCCGCGCTTCATAGCTGGAAGCTGATACAAACTGGAAAGACGGGAAGAAATAATTTCCTGATGTGGTGAAAAACTGTCGTAAGGCAGCGTTTCCCAGTCCGCAATACTCAGGACTTTGTTATCAGTAAACTGTTGAATTTCATCGCGCAGGCGCAGGGCATTTTGCATATCAGGGGCAATCAGCAGAACCGGGCCTGTATGGCGTTCACTGATTTGTGCACATTCCAGCGCACAGGCGGAGCCCGTAAGCTGGCCTAACAGGCGGGTGTCGCCCGGACGTTCAGGCAACGAATAACGATAATCTTGAGACATAGGCTGTTTTGAGTTCTCGTTTTGGCGGCTGTCGGAGGCCAATTAGCAGACCGTATCTTGCTTTGCAGAAGTAATCGCGGTCAACCCGTTGACGGTATAAAAGGGTCAACGGCGTCACAAAGTTAAACCGATTACTTTGGGTTAATGGTTCCATAAAGCGGTGCTAGCCTTTATTATCCTTGATCACTTTAGTCTGCGCCACGCACTTATTTGCGGCCAAGCATTTAAAACGGATGTTATGTATCAACCTGTCGCGTTATTTATCGGTCTGCGCTACATGCGCGGACGTGCTTCGGACCGCTTCGGGCGGTTTGTCTCCTGGTTATCCACTATTGGCATTACCCTCGGGGTGATGGCGTTAGTGACCGTGCTGTCAGTGATGAACGGTTTTGAGAAAGATCTGGAAGGTAACATTCTGGGTCTGATGCCACAGGCGTTAATCACCACGCCGGGAGGGTCTCTCGACCCTCAAAAAATCACGCATGAACAAGTCTCGGCGCTGAAAAGCGTTAATAGCGCTGTGCCACTGACCACCGGTGATATCGTGCTGCAAAGTCCCGGCAGCGTCGCGGTGGGGGTAATGCTCGGTGTGGATCCTGACCAGAAAGATCCGCTGGCAAAATACTTAATTGGGGTTGCCCAGCAGGAACTTCAACCCGGTAAATACAACGTGATTCTTGGCGATCAACTGGCGCAACAGTTAAAAGTGCGTCGCGGCGATCAGTTACGTCTGATGGTCACCAGCGTCAGCCAGTTTACACCGGTCGGTCGCGTCCCGAGCCAGCGCTTGTTCAATGTTATCGGCACCTTCTCCGCCAACAGCGAAGTGGATGGTTACCAGATGCTGGTCAATATTCAGGATGCCTCCCGGCTGATGCTGTATCCGAAAGGTAACGTGACCGGCTGGCGTTTGTTCCTCGACAAACCACTGGATGTCGACAGTCTGAGTACGCAAAAACTGCCTGACGGTGCCAGCTGGAAAGACTGGCGGGAACGTCGCGGCGAATTGTTCCAGGCGGTGCGCATGGAGAAAAATATGATGGGGCTGCTGCTGAGCCTGATCGTCGCCGTCGCTGCGTTTAATATTATTACGTCACTGGGACTGCTGGTGATGGAGAAACAAGCCGAAGTAGCCATTTTGCAAACGCAGGGCTTAAGCCGCCGCCAGATTATGGCGCTGTTTATGGTGCAGGGTGCCAGTGCAGGTGTGATTGGCGCATTGCTCGGGGCCGTGCTGGGTGTGGTGCTTGCCACTCAGCTGAATACGATTATGCCCGCTATCGGGCTGATGCTTGATGGCGCATCGCTGCCGGTCGATATCGAACCGGTTCAGGTAGTGGTCATTGCGCTCGTCGCGATGGTCATCGCTTTATTATCTACGCTTTATCCTTCCTGGCGCGCTGCTGCCACCCATCCCGCAGAGGCTTTACGTTATGAGTAATTCTTTATTATTGCAGTGTGAAAACCTCTGTAAGACTTATCAGGAAGGCAAAATGCACACCGATGTGCTGCGTGACGTAAGTTTTGCCATGCAGCCAGGTGAGATGATGGCGATTGTCGGGACGTCCGGTTCCGGCAAAAGTACGTTACTGCATTTGCTGGGCGGGCTGGATTCCCCGACGTCCGGTGAAGTGATTTTCAAAGGTCAGTCGCTGAACGGCATGTCTTCATCGGCGAAATCAGAATTGCGCAACCGTGAACTGGGCTTCATCTATCAGTTCCACCATTTGCTGCCGGATTTCACCGCGCTGGAAAACGTGGCGATGCCGCTGCTGATCGGCAAAAAGAAACCCGCAGAAGTTCAGGAGCGGGCGATGGCGATGCTCGAAGCGGTGGGTTTGCAACATCGTAGCAATCACCGTCCTTCCGAGCTTTCCGGCGGTGAACGCCAGCGCGTGGCGATTGCCCGTGCGCTGGTGAATAATCCGTCGCTGGTGTTGGCCGATGAACCCACCGGTAACCTTGATCAGCGTAATGCCGACAGCATTTTCGAACTGCTCGGCGAACTGAATATGCGTCAGGGAACAGCATTTCTGGTGGTGACGCATGATCTGCAACTTGCAAACCGCCTGACGCGTCAGTTGGAAATGCGTGACGGCAAGCTGCAACAGGATTCGATGTTGCTGGGAGCGAAGTAATGTCAGGCATCCCGTTTTCATTATTGATTGGTCTGCGGTTTAGCCGTGGCCGCCGTCGCAGCGGCATGGTGTCGCTGATTTCGGTGATTTCAACCTTAGGCATTGCGCTGGGTGTGGCAGTGCTGATCGTCGGCCTCAGTGCCATGAATGGTTTTGAACGTGAGCTGAAAGAACGTGTCCTGGCGGTCGTGCCGCACGGCGAGATCCGCCCGGTCAATCAGCCGTTCAACAACTGGCAGGATGTGCTGGATCGTGTGGAGAAAGTGCCGGGAATAGTGGCGGCAGCGCCCTATATCCAGTTCAACGGCCTGATTGAGCACGGAGCCAAACTGCGTGCCATTCAGCTGAAAGGCGTTGACCCACAGAGTGAACCGCGCGTCAGTGCTGCGCCGAAATTTGTGCAGAATAATGCCTGGCAGAGTTTTAAAGCCGGTCAGCAGCAGCTGATCCTTGGCAAAGGCGTGGCGGATGCCGTGGGCGTGAAACAGGGCGACTGGGTGACGGTGATGATCCCGAACAGCGACCCGGAGATGAAGCTGTTACAGCCAAAACGTATTCGCCTGCAGGTAGCTGGTATTTTGCAGCTCAGCGGACAACTTGATCACAGCCTTGGCATGGTGCCTCTGGCCGATGCCCAGCAATATCAGGATATGGGCAGCAGCGTGACCGGTATTGATATCAAAGTGAACGATGTCTTTGCCGCCCAGAAACTGGTGCATGATGCCGGGAAAGTGACGCAGGCTTACGTTTATATCAGCAGCTGGATCGGGACGTATGGCTATATGTACCGGGACATCCAGATGGTGCGCGCTATCATGTATATGGCGATGGTGCTGGTGATTGGCGTTGCCTGTTTTAATATCGTCTCGACGCTGGTGATGGCAGTAAAAGATAAAAGCAGTGATATCGCAATTTTACGCACTTTGGGTGCAAAAGACGGCCTTATCCGCGCGGTCTTCATCTGGTACGGTTTACTGGCAGGCCTGGTGGGCAGCGTGGCGGGGGTGGTGATCGGCGTGATCGCAGCTTTACAGCTGACGAATATCGTCAATGCGTTGCAAAAACTGACCGGTCATCAGTTCCTGTCGGGCGATATTTACTTCATTGACTTCCTGCCTTCTGAAGTTCACTGGCTGGATGTGGCGGGTGTACTGCTCACTGCGCTGGTACTGAGTCTGCTGGCAAGCTGGTATCCGGCACGCCGTGCAAGTCGTATCGATCCTGCCCGCGTACTCAGTGGCGGCCAGTAATCTATTTAAACGAAGTTTTAATCAGACACAGAGAGTAAGGAGCATTTCATGCGCACACGTCATCGTCTGTGTCGGTTTCGCAAAAATAAGCGTATTCGCCATCAGCGATTCCGGTCAAATATCTTCCACCGGGATTCGATGGCGGCTGCATCGCTGAAGAAACCGTTTGTTGTGGTGCTGACCGGCGCAGGGATTTCCGCCGAATCGGGCATTCGTACTTTCCGCGCTGCCGACGGGTTGTGGGAAGAACACCGTGTCGAGGATGTGGCGACGCCGGAAGGTTATCGCCGTGATCCTGAACTTGTGCAGCGTTTTTATAATGAGCGCCGCCGCCAGTTGCAGGCTGAAGATCTCAAACCTAACGCCGCACATTCCGCGCTGGCCACGCTGGAAGAAGCACTCGGCGACAACTTCCTGCTGGTCACACAAAATATCGATAACCTGCACGAACGCGCGGGCAGTTCACGTGTTATTCACATGCACGGTGAATTACTGAAAGTGCGTTGTACACAGTCAGGGCAGGTGCTGGACTGGCCAGGCGATCTGACTGTGGATGACCGCTGCCATTGCTGTCAGTTTCCGGCACCGCTGCGCCCGCACATCGTCTGGTTTGGGGAAATGCCTTTTGGTATGGACGAAATTTACGATGCACTGGCTAAGGCCGATTTCTTTGTCGCTATCGGTACGTCAGGCCACGTTTATCCGGCTGCCGGATTTGTTCATGAGGCGCGCATTGGAGGGGCCTGTGCTGTTGAGCTGAATCTTGAGCCGAGTCAGGTTGAAAGTGAATTTGATATGAAGCACTACGGACTGGCGAGCCAGATCGTCCCGGAATTTGTCCATAAGTTCCTGACTAAGAAAGACCAGGCCTGGTGAACACCAGGCTTTTTTTACTGTTCCCGCCAAAAAATTGCGCCTGCCCCAAAGACATATCTCGTTAAACTTGGTGAAAAATGACCTGACGCAATATTCAGGGTTTTCATGCTGCGCATAATAAAACCCAGCCGCCAGAGGATATCCCAATGAATAAGTTGCTTGATCGTTTTCTTCATTATGTTTCTTTCGATACTCAGTCTAAGCCCAATGTTAAGCACACGCCCAGTACTGAAGGGCAACTCAGGCTGGCCCAGGCCTTGCGTAATGAGCTGACTGAACTGGGTTTTTCGCAGGTTACGCTCAGTGATAAAGGTTGTGTAATGGCCACCTTGCCGGGCAATGTCGCCTGGAATGTGCCGGTAATCGGTTTTATTTCCCATCTGGATACCGCACCTGATTTCACAGCGAAACATGTCAATCCACAGATTGTAGAAAATTACCGTGGCGGAGATATCGCGCTGGGTAATGGCGATGAAATATTATCGCCGGTGATGTTCCCGGTATTACACCAGCTTCTCGGCCATACGATTATTACTACGGATGGCAAAACGTTGCTGGGGTCTGATGATAAATCCGGTATTGCTGAAATTATTACCGCGATGGTCCGGCTGAAAAACAGCAATATTCCCCACGGGCCGGTACGCATTGCCTTTACGCCGGATGAAGAAATCGGCAAAGGTGCGCAGAGTTTTGATATTTCGGCCTTTGGCGCGCAGTGGGCTTACACCGTCGATGGTGGTGGCGTGGGCGAACTGGAGTTTGAAAACTTTAACGCGGCCTCGGCCACTATTAAAATTGTCGGCAACAACGTACACCCGGGCAGCGCCAAAGGGGTGATGGTAAATGCATTATCACTGGCAACCCGTTTTCACAACGAACTGCCGGTGGAAGAAACACCTGAACATACTGAAGGTTACGAGGGTTTTTATCACCTGACGACCATCAAGGGCAATGTTGAACGCGCAGAAATGCATTACATCATCCGTGACTTTGACAAGACGCAGTTCGAAGCCCGTAAGCAAAAAATTATCGATATCGCACATGTGGTCGGCAAAGGCCTGCACCGCGACTGCTATATTGAAGTGACGCTCGACGATCATTATTACAATATGCGCGACAAAGTGGCCGAGCATCCGCACATTATTGCGCTGGCGCAGCAGGCGATGAAAGATTGCGATATTGAGCCAGTCATGAAGCCAATCCGCGGCGGCACTGATGGCGCCCAACTTTCTTTCCGCGGTTTGCCTTGTCCGAATATTTTTACCGGCGGATATAATTTCCACGGTAAACATGAATTTGTTACGCTCGAAGGGATGGAAAAAGCCGTCTCGGTGATTATGCGTATTGCGGAACTGACGGCGAATAAATCTCAATA
>NZ_JAFMOS010000506.1 GCF_019049755.1 Rahnella perminowiae | reverse complement strand
AAAAGGGGCTTTTTGCTTTTCTGGCTTTTACCGCTCTCAATCTTTTGCCGACGCACCAGGCTGGCTCATTGCGCCGCCATTGCGTCAAAACAGCGCCTCGTTTTAGCGCATTTTTCCCCCGTTCAGGGCTGCGGCGGATTGTACTTAAGATTGTATACAAGGCTCCGGCGGCAAATCGCTTTTGTGGTACAGAAATTGCTTTTCTCCAGAGAGACTCAGGGGAGAAAAATATGAAAGCGATCGTGATTGGTGGCGGGATTGGCGGTGCATGTGCGGCGATTGCGCTGAAGCGTTTTGGTATCGAAACGGCGGTATACGAGGCGGTGAAGGAGATCAAACCGGTAGGCGCGGCGATTTCTATCTGGCCTAACGGCGTCAAATGCCTGAATTATCTCGGCATGAAAGAGGCGCTGCGTGAACTCGGCGGCAATATGCGCTTCATGGCCTACAAAGACTATCAGCAGGGGCAGACTATGACGCGGTTCAGTATGGAACCGCTGATCCAGAGCGTTGGCGAACAACCCTATCCGGTGGCGCGTGCTGAACTGCAATCAATGCTGCTTGATACCTATGGCCGCGATAAGGTGCAGTTCGGCAAGCGCGTGACGCATGTTGAGGAATCTGACGACAGCGTCACCGCCTGGTTTGACGACGGCACCTCCGCGACCGGCGATTTACTGATTGCGGCCGACGGCACCCATTCTATTATCCGCCAGCATGTGCTGGGCTATGCGACGGAGCGCCGCTATGCCGGTTACGTCAACTGGAACGGTCTGGTAGAAATCGATGAAAGTATTGCGCCTGCCGATCAATGGACGACATTTGTCGGCGAGGGTAAACGCGTTTCACTGATGCCGATAAGCGGCAACCGTTTCTACTTTTTCTTTGACGTGCCGCTGCCGAAAGGCTTGCCGCAGGATCGCACCACCGTGCGCGATGATTTGCAGGGTTACTTTGCGGGCTGGGCAGAACCGGTGCAAAAACTGATCAGTCAGATCAACCCGGAGACCACTAACCGCGTTGAAATCCACGACATCGAACCCTTTATGCAACTGGTCAAAGGCCGTATTGCGTTGCTCGGCGACTCCGGCCACAGCACCACGCCGGATATCGGGCAGGGCGGCTGTGCGGCAATGGAAGATGCGATCGTACTGGCGAATATGTTGCAAACCAATTCGTTAGGCATCGAAGATGCGCTGTTGCGTTATCAGGAGAAACGCGCCTGTCGCGTGAAGGATCTGGTGCTGAAAGCGCGTAAACGCTGCGATGTCACTCACGGCAAAGAAATGGCCGTGACCGAACAATGGTACGAAGATCTGAAAAGTGAAACCGGCGAGCGCATTCTTTCCGGTATGTGTGAAACCATTCTGGGTGGGCCGCTGGAATAAATCCGGGGAGGTTTTTAAAAGAAATAAATTTTTACACATCCTTAAAGTTCCCTGCGTCTTTGCCGAAAATAACATCAGAAGGATTAGGGTATCCACTGGCGCTACTGCGCAAAACATAGGGACTTATCGGGATGACAGTTATCTCCTCGGCAGGTAATCAGGCGCTTAATACACTGGTTACGACGACAAAATCACTGACGGCGGTGTCCTCCGCCGCCAGTCAGCAGCAGGCTTCAACGGCGCAATCAGCAGCGGTGATTATCGGCCAGACGGACACCACGTCGCCGGTCTATACCATTACCAAACCGGTATTAGTCTGGGAACGCTCTTCCAGCGACCTGATGTCTTCCAAACTCGCATCGAATTTCAGCAACGCCGGCAATGCGTCGCGTTTTGCCGGGCTCGGCGCGGCGCTGCTTGAGCGTTTTACCACTGACGGCAGCAGTTATTCGCAATCGGTAATAAAGCAAACTTCGGCTTCGCAGGCCACTGCGGCGGCCAATGTGGCTGCCCAGTCCCAACTCCATACCAAAGCCGATAATCAGATAAACCTGAGTATTAAAACCGCCAGCGGTGCACGGGTGGATATTACGCTGGGCAGTGGTGATGACGGTCTTGGCGTGCAGGTGAATGTCAGCAAAGGCACGCTCAGTGATGCCGATCGCAAAGCGCTGGCGGGGCTGGCGGAAGGTTTCCAGAAAGCGATTGATGGTCTGACGGCGCAGCCGCCGAAGCTGGATCTGAGCGGTCTGACGAAGTTTGATTCCTCGGTACTGTCATCGGTGGATTTACACGCTACGCTGGGCACCACCCATACTCAGACGCTGGATTTTCACGCTGATGCCAATACCCGCTCAGTGAAATCGACCGGTATTGCCGGTACGGTGGATATCAGCGTCGACATGAGTAAGCGCGCACTGCTCGGCACAGAAAACCAGCAAAAGCAGGCGCTGAACAGCTATCTCAAACAGATCAACAGTGCGGGTAATCGTGGCAATGCTGATGATTCGCTGATGACCATGTTCAAAGAGGCTTTTACCGCGCTGAACAGCAATTATGGCGATACGGCGACAACCTATAAAAGCCGGGGTTCTGAGCCGGTGTATTTCTCGCTGACCAAAACCGATAAAAACATGATGACCGGACTGGCGGATTTCACGGCCTCGGTGACGCAGACGCCGGTCAGTTCTACCAATCCGATGCGCCCGGATGAAACGGATACATTCTCTTACCAGGTGTCGCAGGCCAGCACCATCACCGGCACCAGTACGCAGGATCGCAATATCACGCAGAAACAGCAGTCACATCTGGTCGCCAGCTACCATGAGTCGCTGACACCGGGGCTGAAACTGAATCTGACCAGCGACCGTAACTCGCAGAATTACCTTTACTACCAGATTGATGACACGGCAGAAAGCACGACGTCCGTGCAATATCACAAAGGTGCGCTGGTGAGTGCGTCGGTGGATCAGTCCGCCACCAACTCAACACATATTCAGAAATATGTGAAAGGTGCGCTGGAATCCGACATCACCACGCCGGAAATCACGTCGAAAACTACTGACCTGCTCGGCAAGCTGCAATCCGCCTGGGAAAATAACGCTCCGCGGATGTCGTTCCGGGATTATCTGGATCATCAGACATTGCCGGATCTGAGCGGGATGGTACTGATGGAATCGGATCCTGCGGTATTAAAAAATCATTAATCCATTGCAGTAACGTAATTAAATAAACGGAAAATATAAGCCTCTCTGAATATTTCAGGGAGGCTATTTATTTATCGGGGATGTGATGTTTATTAATTAAAAATTGGAGACAGGAAATATAATGGAAATCCTTCGTTAAACATTTAAGGAATGAATGTGAAGCTCTTACCATTAACCGCACTATTACTCTTTTTTCCTCTGAGCGTATTTGCCAGTCAGGATATCTCGCCGGAGCCATTAAGACTAAAGCAGGCAATGCAATCTGCGATGGACAGCCTGGGCAGGCAAACCACGCTATGTGACAAAAAAGAGCAACAAAAGCCGAAAATCACCGCAGAAGATCTGAAGCCTTTTGATCGGGAAACGATATCTACTGCGCTTATTTACTTTAAAAATGAATCGCTGAAATCCTGTATTAAACAGCAAGAATATGAATATATGCTGAGTATGATTGCCTATGCGGGCAGTTTTCCTGAAAGCGCACATAGCGGGCAAGATTATCAAACAGTGATCGAATCTTTGATTGTCCTTTCGCCAGGTGCAAATCCCTCTGTGATAAAAACAGAAGGTCGGTTTTTAGCTTTACCCGCACCTTTACAGGAAAAACTTAAACAGACATTCCACTCGAAAACCTTCGATCTCGAATTCGTGCTCAATTATTACGACATCCACGGGCAGGGAAAAAATAAATCCTGATCCAGGGCTAACGTATTAGCGGCTCTGTCCGGGGCTGTTCTTTTCTCTTTAATGCTTACCTGGATATCTCAAACTTCGTCCCTTTCACCACAATTTCATCAAATTGCAGATGATGCATAAACTCGCGCAAAATCAGCAGCGTGGCGGCGAAATCATTGCCGTCAGGAATGCCTTCGAAATGCGCAGGACGGCCATTAATCACCAGCGCCAGCCGGTCAAACGTGCGTTCCACTGCATCCCGCGACAACGTCATAACTTCGTTTTCCGCCTCACCGGCAATGCGGGCCAGCACGCGAATGTCGTTGTCTGTGCTGAATAATTTAGCGCCCGGTGGAATGTCGTGCCGGATGCGCGTCACTTCATCTTCGACCACCATAATGGCGGTTTCCATTTCATCCGGCGTCGGCGGTGAATGGCGGAAATAGCCGACGGAGGTGAGTTGAGAGCCCAGTGTCAGGAGCAAACTTTTATCTTCGCTATCATCATTACGGACGATAACTTGCGTTTCTTCGCTGCCGATATGCAGCAATACAGCAGGTGTGATCATCGGCTTCTCCCAATCGTTAACGTTGTGACATCATGCTTTCTGAGCAGAAAAACTATCATGTCAGATGCGAATCACGCCGCGCAAACTCTTTCACCATCCAGTCGATAAACACCCGCACACGGGGCGAAAGCTGGCGGTTACGCGGGTAAAGCAGGGAAACCGGCAGCGAACCGGCCGGGAAATCCGCCAGAATTTGCACCAGGCTTCCCTGTGCCAGATCCTCCAGCAGACCGTAATGCGGCACCTGAATAATTCCCATCCCGCGCCGTGCGGCTTCTTTCATGCTTTCCGCGCCGTTGACCGACAAACTGGTTGGCAGCAGGATTTCGCGTGTTTTGCCTTGCTGCTGAAAAACCAGCGGCAGCAGCCCGCCGGTCGCACTGGAACGAAAACCAATCATCCGGTGACCGGCCAGATCGTCAGGTGTTTCTGGCGTTCCACAACGTTGCAGATAGTCCGGACTGGCGCAGGTAATTTCCGGCAACGTACCAAGCGGCCGCGCCACCATATCGCTGTCTTTCAGCTCTCCGGCGCGGATCACGCAATCGATGCCTTCCCGCACCAGATCCACCAGCCGGTCACCTTCACTCATGTAAAACTCAATGTCGGGATACTGCGCCAGAAAATCCGGCAGGCCGGGCAGCAGAAAATGCCGCGCCATCGACCCGTGCACATCCACCCGCAACAGCCCTTTTGGCTGCGCACCGGCAAAGGCCATCTCGGCATCTTCCACATCCGCCAGGATACGCAGACAGCGTTGATAATAGGCTTCGCCATCCAGCGTCGGGCTGACGTGGCGGGTGGTGCGTTGCAGAAGCCGGATGTTCAGCCGCGACTCCAGTTGCTTAATGGCATCGGTCACCGTCGAGCGTTTCAGGTTCAGCGCCTGTGCAGCCTGGGTAAAACTGCGCAGCTCCACCACGCGGGTGAATAATTGCATGCTGTCGAGTTTATCCATGATAATTGTTCACCTTTTCCGGATAGTGATAACGAATATCGGGTAATTATCCGGCAGCGTCAATCGGCTACGCTTTCCTCACCGACAACAGATCCGAATCACTGAAAAAAGGGAACGCATCATGACTTCATCCAAACCGAAAGTCGCGCTGGTCACCGGCGCATCACGCGGTATCGGCGCCGCCATCGCAGAGCGTCTGGCGCGCGACGGTTTTACCGTGATTGTGAACTACTCACGCGGTGCGTCAGAAGCCGACGAGGTGGTCAGCAAAATTGAACAGGCAGGCGGAAAAGCCATCAGCGCGCAGGCGGATGTCAGCGACGCGGCGGCGGTCAGCCGGATGTTTGCCAGCGCGGAACAGGCGTTTGGCGGCGTGGATGTGCTGGTGAATAATGCGGGTATTATGACGCTTTCCGCTATCGCCGACACCGACGATGCAACATTCGACCGCCTTATCGATATCAACCTGAAAGGCACTTTCAACACGCTGCGTGAAGCGGCGAAACATCTGCACGACGGCGGACGTATCATCAATTTCTCATCAACGGTTGTCGGGTTATATCAGCCGACTTATGGCGTGTATGCCGCGACCAAAGCCGCTGTCGAGGCGCTGAGCCGCGTGCTGACCAAAGAAATGCGCGGCCGCCAGATAACCGTCAATACTGTGGCGCCCGGTCCGACGGCAACGGATTTATTCCTCAATGGTAAATCCGAACAACTGGTGGAAACCATCGCCAAAACCTCGCCGCTCGAACGCCTCGGTCAGCCGGAGGATATCGCCTCCGTGGTCGCCTTCCTCGCCGGACCCGATGGTGCCTGGGTGAACGGCCAGACGCTGAAGGTGAATGGCGGGATTATTTAATCCTTCCGTTTAACGCAGGAAAATAAAAAGCCGGAATGCAGCTCGCAAAAACCCGTACCAGGAATACTGTGACGGGTTTTTGGTTGTATACTCTTTGTAGATACAACGGTGGAGAAATGAACATGCGTACTCAGGCCACATTACAGAAATGGGGTAACAGCATCGCGTTACGGTTGTCAGGGAATTTGAAGTCAATTCCACAATTCGAGGAAGGTGATGTCGTTGATATCGAGATTTCTGAAGACGGGCTGCAAATTCGTAAAGCCGAAAAGCAGAAGGTCACTGAGGCCAGCTTGTTATCGGGACTGAGCGCGTATAATGCTCACGCTGATGAATTGGCAGAACCGACTGACAGGGAGCTTGATTATTAATGTATTTACCAAAGCGTGGGGATATTTGCTGGCTGGATTTTGAGCCCACCAAAGGAAAGGAAATAGGCAAATATCGACCAGCGCTGATCCTGTCTCATGAAACTTATAATCAGGTTACCGGGCTGGTGATTTGTATGCCGGTGAGCAGCAGTATCCGGGGCGCGCCGACCGAAGTGCCGGTCAACAATCTGAGCGCACCTTATGTGGTTGCCACCACGTTGATACATACAATGGACTGGCGGCACCGGCAGGCTAAGTTTATCGCTGTTGCCGAAGATGGTGTGTTTAACGATGTACTTGCCCGGATTATTCCGCTGATTGGCGGTGAGAACTTACTGGCCTGAAGTTAATCTTCAGGCCACGTATCATGCGTATTGCGCTTCGCCGTTGCCGAAGGACCAGTTTTCTTTCGGCACTTCGACCAGGCTGATAAACACATCTTCCAGACGTAATCCGACTTTTTCATGCAGCCCGTAAGCTACGGCGTGATAGAACGCCTTTTTCATTTCCAGTGTACGGCCGGCGTTGAGCGTTACCTGAATCACAATGCAGTTCGGGCTGCGCTGGATATTCAGATAATCAGGAGAAATCATCATTTCTGCCGGAGAGTGCTCGGAGATGACAATAAACTTGTCGTTTTCCGGCGCATTAAGAGCTGAGCGCAGCGCGTCATAGACCACTTCGCCGACGGTTTTGCGGTAGGTTTCAGGTTTTCCTTCAACCATATCAATACGTACAAAAGGCATTTTATTCTCCTCATTATTTTCTGTAGGGCGTGCATCTCTGAGGATGCGGTCGTTAAGGTATCGTTGAAGTGGGGCCAACGCCCCGCTGAGTTTAGTTTAATAAGGCGCAGCGTCCAGATGCACAATAACTTTATAACTTCCGTTATCGAATGAGTATATATCGCCGCGGACGCGAAGATATAAATGATCGTTGTTGGCTGTGGCTGTTGCCTTGCTGTCAGATGTGACCATGAACGCCCTTTGGTCATCAATATGAGCCATAAAATCAGCCTCACTTTTCGTCGCATCATACAAATAATAGTGGTACGAAAATGACGTCATTGTCCCGCGCTGGCTTGGGTTACATACAAGGTGACCAGATTATTCACTTTAACCGTCTTATACAAATCATGCCCCACTGGAAATGTAAGAAAGTGAATGACCCATGCGATCATCAAAACTACAAAAAGCGCAGGAACCAAAACATAGCGTTTCTTAAAAACCCGTTCTTTTTGCAAAATCTATACCACGCTTTATCCAGAATTGATCCTTTTGGGTCGTCACCGTAGGGGGGGACACGCCAGTTACCCTCTTCTTCTCTTCCATTGCCCTGCATCATTGATGTTGTCCCACTTAAATTCTGCTGATTTTAGCGTTTGTCCGGTAGCTACGGCCTTGTAGAGATAGGGTGATGAATAATCGAAATCTTTCTGAAGCAGAACTGCTGAATGTCTGCGGGTGCCGGTAATCACCCCTGTCATCCCATCAGTTGGAAGGCTCAGGTTATGAGAGAGGTCATTAACCTCAATACTCCCTTCATGGTCTTTCACGTCGACGGAGCCTTTGATCAGTGCGCCGCCGTCGTCTTTAAGCCATAAGTAAGCCGGGATTGCCATTTTGATAAATTCCTTTTTAAAAAGTGAGCAGTTACGTTATGCCTCACTGTCTCGGCGTACAATTAATTGAGTTGTAAGAATGTAATTTTCAGAAGTTTATTATTGAGGGCCGGGTGTCAATGCTGGCGCTCAATAGGGAAGTGATTAAATATTTTAAAAAGTGGATGCGCATCCTTTACAGGGTTCTCTTTCTCGGTGCTGTGTACGCCGCAGGGGGATATTAAGTAACCGTTAAATTAATAAAGTAAGTCGTTCAGATGTTGGAATGCGCCTCGCAAAAACAGAAGTATTTAAATCCTGCTCATCTACTTTTTGAGCCTGTAACATGAAGTTGTAATCATTATCGCTTTTACAATTAATGTCGTTATCAGCGTTATTTTCTTCAGTATTCTGACGTTGGCGTGGCGCGGGATCCTTAACCGAAAGACTATGGGAAAGAACCTGACCGCCCGCATAAAAGAGTTTGCCAGCGCATGCGCTGGCCTGATATCAAACTATGCGGCAGCCGCCTTCCTCCTGAACATCCCCCGCCAGCCTGGGCGACAGAACATCACCAGATTCCCCAGCAGTATCAGCGCCAGCCCGATAACCGCATTAGTGTGCCACTGATAACCTTCATAAAATGTTGAAACCGTCAGCGCGACCAGCGGGAACAGCAGTGTGCTGTAGGCCGCCTGACTGGCACCGATACGGCCAACCAGTGTGAAGTAAATACCGAAGGCCAGTACCGAACCAAACACGGAAAGATAAACCAGTGAGCCGAGATATTGCGGTGTCAGGTCGATGGCAAAGGAAGCGCCCTGCACCAGACTCAGCGCGCCCATGACTGCCGTGCCGTAAAACATTGCGTAGGTGTTTGTGGAAAGCACATCCAGCCCGTGACGCTGATGGCGTGAACTGATCATATTCCCCAGCGAGAAGCCGTAGGTGCCGAGCAGGCTGAGGCCGATGCCTTTTAGCAGTTCCGGTGCAATGTGTGCCGCACTCAGATCATGCCAGAACAATGTGATAATGCCTGCCAGCCCGAGAACCGACGCCGGGATCACTGCCGGAGCCAGTTTCTGGCGGAAAAACAGCATGCCATTGAAGGCGTTAAACAGTACGGCCATCGAGAAAATCACCGATTCCAGCCCGCTGGTGATGTAGGCTGCGGCGTGATAGAAGCAGTAAAAATTGAAGCAAAAAACGCAGCAACCCTGAACCACGCAGAACAGGTGATCTTTCAGCGTCAGGCGGCGCAACCGGCGTGTTGCCAGCAATGCCAGCAGCATGATCACCGCAGCCAGCAGGAAACGGTAGAAAACGGACACCGTCACCGGTACGTCCCCCTGTTGCAGATAAATCGCAAACCAGGTGGTGCCCCAGATCAGGATCACCAAAATATAAAGCAGTGCATTCATAGAATTCTCTCACCCGAAAAGTAATGACTGAGGGAATTCTGCGGTAACGGCAGGCGGCTGGCTTTCAGCGATTTGCGCTGAGTTGCATATTCTTGCGCATTTTTCCGGTCACCAGCTCAGCAAGATCTGGCTCTGCGGCGGGGAAAAACCGTAAAATGAGCCTTATCTTTCTTCCACACGGGCATGTCATGACAAAGGTTTATCAGGCTTTCGAAACGCTGCGTCAGCATAAAGCGGTTCTGCATGACAGTGTGGCGCTGGGTTCCGGCATTCAGCTGGCGGCGTGGTCGAATAAAAATGACATCGTGAATCAGGAAAGCGCCGATCACCATACGCTGAGCCTGTACGTTGCCGACGGCTATGAGTGTTATCACAAAACCCGCAGTGGCTGGCGTAACGGCGGCGGGCCGGATCGTTTTTGTCTGATGCCCAAAGGCAGTATGTCGAGCTGGGATGTGCGCGACGATTTATCGTTTGTGCATCTGTATTGCTCCGACGAACATCTGCGGCATCTGGTGGAGCAGACCTGGGATCGCAGCCCGGCAGCGATTGAGCTGGAAGAACGCACATTCGAAGAAGATCCGCAAATTACGTTATTATATCGCCACTTTTTGCTCAGCAGTCAGTGGCAGGAAAACAGTAATCAGCTGATGCTGAGCAGCGCCGCCAATCTGCTGATGGCGCATCTGGTGAAACATTACACCCGTCTGCAATGGGCGCTGCCAACGGTACGCGGCGGTCTGGCACCGCATATTCTCAACCGCCTGAAAGATTATATTCATACCCATCTCGCGGAGCCTTTATTACTGCCGGAGCTTGCCGCGCTGGCAGAACTCAGCGAATTCCACTTTGCCCGCATGTTTAAACAAAGCATGGGGATGGCGCCGCACCAGTACGTGATGAATGCCCGCCTGATCCGCGCGGAAAATTTGCTAAAAACCAGCCGGATGGACATCACCACAATCGCGCTCGAATGCGGTTTCAGCTCTGCCAGTCATTTCAGTAACCGCTTCAAATCCGTGCGCGGCATAACGCCGACGGCGCTGCGTGGCGGCATTATTACCTGATTTTTATTTCCTGCTAAAACCTCTCTTCCTGTCTGGGCAATTACGGTGCTAACGTAATGGTTCTTCACCTTATTCAGGAAAAACCATGCAGACCTCCGCTCCCGTTATCGAAACCGAACGCCTGATTTTACGGGGTCATCATATTGATGATTTTGAATACATTGCCGCGCAATGGGCCAATCCGGCCGTCGTGAAATATATCGGTGGTACACCGTCAGGTCGCGAAGCCAGCTGGAGCCGCCTGTTGCGTTATCCGGGTCACTGGCAGATGCTCGGTTTTGGTTACTGGATTGTGTTCGAAAAATTGCAGGGTACAGAAGGTGCGTTTGTCGGCGAAATGGGTCTGGCGGATTATCAGCGTGACATCACGCCATCGCTCAATGGCATGGCAGAAATGGGGTGGGTGATTTCGCCGGCATTTCACGGCAAAGGTTACGCCTTTGAAGCGGCAAAGGCGGTGCTGAACTGGGCCGGTGCACATGTCGATCGCCAGCTATGCTGCATTATTGCGCCGGAACATCAGGCCTCCGTTCGTCTGGCGGAAAAGTGCGGTTTCGTGGCTCAAACCGATACCACTTATCATGGCTCAGCCACGCGGATCTTCGTTCGTCCGTCGTGACCGGCTATTCATGCATCACATTAACAGGAGCAACCATGCTAAAGATTCTGGGTAAATCACCGTCGATCAATGTACGTAAAGTGTTGTGGACCTGTCATGAACTGGGGCTGGACTTTGAACAGGAGCAGTATGGTTCGGGTTTTCAGTCTGTCCAGACAGCGGAATTTAAGGCGCTGAACCCGAATGCGATGGTGCCGGTGATGATCGATGGCGAGTTTGTGCTGTGGGAATCCAACGTGATTTGCCGGTATCTGGCGGCGCGTGAAGGACGTGAAGATTTGCTGTCATCCGACCCGAAACGTCGTGCCCTGGCCGAGCAGTGGATGGACTGGCAAGCCGGTGAACTGAATAATTCCTGGCGTTATGCGTTTCCGGCGCTGGCGCGCAACAGCCCGCAGCATCAGGATCCGGCACTGATTGACGCCGGTGTCAGTGAATGGAACCGTCACATGCAAATGCTCGAAGAACAACTTCAGCGTAGCGGCGATTATATTCTGGGCGATAATTTTACGCTGGCGGATATTCCCATCGGGCTGTCGGTGAACCGCTGGTCGATGACACCCATGTCGCGCCCGGCGTTACCGGCTGTGACGGCGTATTATGACCGGCTCAATCAGCGCGAAGGCTTTCGCCTGTATGGTCGTAACGGATTGGTTTAAATTCTGGTAGTAAAAATATGACGCAGCAATGTCCCAGGCTGCGTCATTTTATCTAAACATCTTCTATTATTTCAAACAGACGCCGGGTTTATTTAAAATCCACCTGCATCAGTTCACTAATAGACTGACCGCGGGTTGAGGAAACACATTTATCAATATAGCTATTGAAGGCGGCGGGTTTTGGAATGCCCATGTCCAGTAACCGTGAATTATCAAATTTCACGTTTAACTGCGCAAAGCCACCGTAAAGTTTAATTGCGCGTAGAATAATTTTATCATTGCACGGGCCGAGTACATCTTTAAATTGTTTACGGATGCCGGTAAATTCCTGATAACTGATTTGTTCATATTCACTGATAATCCGCGGCGCATTATTGGCTTTTGCCACCGAAGTATCTATTTCATGAAATGGTGTACACATCTCTTCGCCGGAAGAAATATGATAGAAATTATGGCTGAGGCTTTTGGCGAGACACAGTTTTACCAGCACCATCGCGCAATAGTCTACCGGAATGACATCCACCTGATCGTCGAGCGTGCAGGTGAATTTCTTCAGTTTAATTGCCATCATGAACACCCAGAAGATGCTGCTTGAAGGCTGGCAACCATGCTGAGTGTGGCCGACGATAATCGACGGTCGGGCAACCACGAACGGCAGCGACGGGCATTCGGCGCGGACGAGATTCTCAATCGCGCGCTTGGAAGCCGTGTACTGCACCAGATCTTCGTTCTGTTCGTTGTCCGGCATACCTTCGTAGAAAACGCTGTCTTTATCCGGCATTGATGCCATTGCCGTGCCGACATGCACAAATCGCTGCAAACCTTTGACCTGTGCCATGCGTTTGGCGAAGGTCAGTGAACCTTCGACATTTACGCGCCACATAGCCGGATTATTGCCAAAAGAGGCGATCGCAGCGCAGTTAATAACGTGCGTGACATTATCTAAACGTGCGTCATGAATAAAACTTTCCGGTTCGGCCAGGTCACCGGTCAATATAGATTGCTCATTCAGTGCAGAAAAATGGGCATCATTTAATTCAAATTTCTTCAGGTTATCAATAATTCTGGCGAGTCCCGTCGCTTTATCGTCAGCCCTGACTAAGAGTAATAATGCATTATTGGTGGTAAGTTGCTGGCGCAGAAAATATTCGACGACAGCTCCGCCAACAAAACCAGTGGCACCGGTTATTAAAAT
>NZ_JAFMOS010000507.1 GCF_019049755.1 Rahnella perminowiae | reverse complement strand
TCATGAGAGCGCACAGGTAAAGACAGGGACGAGGGAAGATACGGAAAGGGGCGGGCCGGATAATGGCTCCGGCCCGCTGATTTTTAAGAAATTACAGAAAGAAAAGCAGTTATACGGATTACGCTGATACTGTGAAGCCAAGCATCATGCCGGTATCTTCATGTTCAAGCAGGTGGCAGTGCGCCATGTAGGCATGTTGTTTACCGGCAAGATGGTTAAAACGCACCAGCACTTCGCTGCGGGCACCTTCAACGCGCACGATATCCTTCCAGCCCTGACGATGGGCCGCCACGGGCTGACCGTTTTCAGAAAGAATACGGAACTGTGTGCCGTGGATATGGAAAGGATGCAGCATCATGTCGCCCTCGCCCGAGATAGTCCATTTCTCATACCGGCCTTGTTTCACATCGAAAGCAGGAGCGTTCATGTCGTAGGCTTTACCGTTAATTTTATTGCCCTGCATGAAATCGTAACCCGCGGATGATTTACCCATGTCCATCCCGGCCATGCCGCCATGCCCGTCGTGGGCGGAATCAGACATTCCCGGCATGGCTGCCATCTCGTCCCCGCCATGATCCATGCGCATTCCGGCCATCGCATTGTGTCCGTACCGTTTCATCAGCGCCGCCATACCCTGCTGATCAAGCTGCGGATCCATCATCAGTTGCAGCCAGCGGGTCGGCAGATTATCGACTGACACCAGCGCGGGCAGCGGCACCAGCGTGTCCGGCAATGCACTGCCGCTTTGAGTCAAAGTCGGCTGAATACGCAACACCGGCAATGGTTTATCGAACGGTGCCAGCGTCATGCCCATCTGCTTCACCGGCAACGTGACCAGATCAAACGCTTTGCCGTCGCTGCAATCAATCAGCACTTCAAAACGCTCGCCCGTCAGTAACGGCAGATCACTGACTTTCACCGGCTCAGGCAGGAAACCGCCGTCACTGGCGATGACATACATCGGCCGTTGATCGCTGGTGGCGATATGCAGTGAGCGGGCATTACAACCGTTGAGTAAACGAAAACGTACCCAGCCACGGGAGATCCCGTGCTGCGGATACACCGCGCCGTTAGTTAGCATGTGCTGCCCAAACCAGCCGACGGCGGCAGTCATGACGTCCATCTGATAATCGATTTTACCGGCATCGTTTAAGCGCTTATCCTGCAAAATGACCGGAATATCATCCACGCCCCAACGTTTCGGGATTTGTAACAGATCACTGCTTTCATCTTCAATCAGCACCAGCCCGGCGAGCCCCATCGCCACCTGATAACCGCTGGTCTGATGCGGATGCGGGTGAAACCAGCAGGTCGACGCGGGCTGATCGAGTTGCAAGCTGACTTTGCGATTCTCACCGGGTCCGATCAGACCTTGCGGACCACCATCCACATCACCGGGAATTTCCAGCCCGTGCCAGTGAACGGTGCTGGCCACATCCAGCCGGTTATTGATGGTGACACTGACCGGTTTACCGCGACGGATACGCATCGCGGGGCCGAGCAGATTACCGTTTATGCCCCAGGTTTCGGTGTTCACACCGGGCAGAAACTGGCTCTGGCCGCGTTGTAATGTGAGCGTAATGGCGCTGTGGATATCCGGTTCAAGTAATGCAGGAACAGGCAATGCCGGGCGGTCTGCAGCGAGCGCGAAGCGGCTCCAGCCAGGCAGCGTAGTGGCAGCGCCCATCAGGGTCGTCCACTTCACGAAATCGCGACGGTTCATTTTTCAGTCCTTATGAGGGGGTGACCAGACGGATGGCGCAAACGTGCCATAATAGTACAACAGCCTACCCCTTCCCCTAAGGGGAAGGTCAAGCGCCTTCGCGGCAAAAGAAATTTGGTGCCGCTCAGCGCAAATATGGTAACGTCCTTTTAACTGCCTGTGAGCCAAGTCTTCCTGACTTTCAATCTACAAGAACAAGAACACACCCATGAAAAAAACAACACTGTGTTTGTTATTACTGTCGCTGCTCGGTTTCTCCTCCGCCAGTCAGGCGCTGAGTGAATCCGAAGCGGAAGATCTGGCGGACCTGACGGCCGTCTTCGTTTATCTGAAAAATAACTGCGGTTACGAACAACTGCCGAATACCCAAATCAAACGGGCTATCGTATTTTTCGCACAGCAAAACCGCTGGGATCTGAGCAATTACAACAGCTTTAACATGCAGTCGATGGGCGAAGAAAGCTACCGTGATCTGAGCGGGATCGCCGTGCCTAAACCGACAAAATGTAAGTCTCTGGCGCGTGACTCGCTGAGTTTACTGGCCTACACCAACTGAATTCCGTCAGCCGGTTTTTCAGCCGTGTGCTCCGTCATTGTGATGCCGGAGCCTGTTCCCTTCCCCCGCTTTCCCCAACTTTTCGCGCCACGACAGCCTCGTCTACACTTAACCTACATTCACCTGTCTGAAATTCAACCGTGCATGGACAGGCAGAGTTAGCTATCATGTGCGCCCATTTTTATGGCTGCGATTGATCAGGAGAAACAACGACATGTCCCGGAACGCGTCATCCAAAGAAATATGGCATGAGACGCTGCACGATCATTTTGGTCAGTACTTTAGCGTCGATAAAGAGTTATACCGTGAAAAAACCGATCACCAGGATCTGGTCATTTTCGAAAACGCGGCGCTGGGTCGCGTCATGGCACTCGACGGCGTGGTGCAAACCACTGAGCGTGATGAATTCATTTATCATGAAATGCTGACCCATGTGCCTTTGTTCGCTCACGGCCACGCTAAAAAGGTGTTGATCATTGGCGGCGGTGACGGCGCCATGCTGCGCGAAGTGTGCCGCCATAAAGGCGTGGAAGCGATCACGATGGTGGAAATTGATGCCGGTGTGGTGGAGTTTTGCCGCCAGTATCTGCCCAACCATAATGCCGGTGCGTATGATGATCCGCGTTTCAAACTGGTGATCGACGACGGTGTGAACTTCGTTAATCAGAGTGCTGAAACCTTCGATGTGATCATCTCCGACTGCACCGATCCTATCGGTCCCGGCGAAAGCCTGTTTACGTCGGCGTTCTACGAAGGTTGTGCCCGTTGCCTCAATCCGGGCGGCATTTTTGTGGCACAAAATGGCGTGTGTTTCCTCCAGCAGGATGAAGCGGTGAACAGCCACACCAAACTGAGTCATTACTTCAGTGATGTCAGTTTCTATCAGGCTGCGATCCCGACTTATTACGGTGGCATCATGACCTTCGCCTGGGCGACAAACAGCCCGGAATATCGCCAGATGGATAACCACACCTTGCAGGCGCGTTTCGACGCCGCAGACATCACCTGTCGTTATTACAATCCGGCGATTCATCATGGCAGCTTTGCCCTGCCGCAATATTTACTGAATGCCCTGTCAGCCGCGCGCTGATACCGCATCCATAAGGGGGTGAACTAAATTGCAAAAGCTGAAACTGCACGGTTTCAACAACCTGACCAAAAGCCTGAGTTTTTGTATCTACGATATCTGCTACGCCAAAACCGCAGATGATCGTGACGGCTATATTGCCTACATTGACAAAGAATATAACGCCAACCGTCTGACGGAAATTCTCACCGAAACCTGCTCCATTATCGGTGCCAATATTCTCAACGTAGCGCGACAGGATTACGAACCACAAGGTGCCAGCGTCACGATTTTGGTGAGCGAAGAGCCGGTGGATCCCCGTGATGTGGATAACACTGAGCATCCGGGCCCGTTGCCGAATTCGGTGGTCGCGCATCTGGATAAGAGCCATATCTGCGTGCATACCTATCCGGAAAGCCATCCTGAAGCGGGCCTGTGCACCTTCCGCGCCGACATCGAAGTCTCGACCTGTGGGGTGATTTCACCACTGAAAGCGCTGAACTACCTGATTCATCAGCTTGAATCGGATATCGTCACTATCGACTACCGTGTGCGTGGTTTCACCCGTGACGTGAACGGCGTTAAGCATTACATCGACCATTCCATTAATTCGATTCAGAACTTCATGTCGCAGGATATAAAAGCGCTGTACGACATGATGGACGTCAACGTGTATCAGGAAAATATCTTTCATACCAAGATGTTATTGAAAGAATTCGATCTGAAGCATTATTTGTTTAATGCCAAACCGGAAGAACTGAGTGCCGCAGAACGCAAGGAAATCACCGATTTGTTGTACAAAGAAATGCAGGAAATTTATTACGGTCGCAATCTTCCGTCAGTCTGATCAGGGCTGAATAAAGAAAAGGCCGGGCATGTTTACAATGTCCGGCCTTTTTGGTTTTGGCGGGGGGAGTAAATCAGGCCAGTGTCAGCGTAAAGGGCTGTTCGCCCAGTGCCTGCTGAATATCCCGGTTCAGCCCTTTATCGGTAATAATATCCGTCATCTCAGCCAGCGGCGTGACGCAAAACAGCGAGTACGCACCGTATTTACTGCTGTCGGCCAGCAACACCCGGCGACGTGCATTCACCGCCAGATCCTGCTTCAGCCCGGCTTTTTCTTCCGTCGGCGTGGTAATGCCCTTATCCAGACTCCACGAGTTGCAGCTGACAAAAGCAATGTCAGGGTAAACGCTGCGCAACAAACGACGGCCATGTTCGCCAACACAAGACTGACTGCTGTCGTCGATACGTCCGCCGATAATCGTGACTTCAATTTGCTTAAACTCTGATAAAAACAGCGCGATACGCAGATCGGCGGTGATCACCCGCAGTGGCAAATGCGTCAGATTACGCGCCAGTTCCAGCATCGTGGTACCCGCATCCAGCACCACAGCGTCCCCCGGTTTCACCATCGCAGCGGCGACTTCTGCTATGGCCTGCTTTTCCTGCAAACTGCGCTGCAGTTTTTCATTGGTGGTCGGCTGGCTGGGAATAAACCGGTTGAGCGTCACACCGCCATGACTGCGGCTGATCACGCCCTGTTCATCCAGCTTTATCAGGTCGCGGCGAATAGTCGCCGGAGATGCCGCAATGGCGGCAACCAGTTGTTCTACGGTGACCAGATTATGGCTTTTCAGATAATCCATAATCTGATCGAGGCGGCTTTGTCCGGTCAACGTGATTCCTTTTTGCTCTGCGCCACTGACGCGAAATTACGCCAGTTGTACGGCTAACTGAATAGAGATCGCCATGCTCTCAGACTTGGCTTTTCCTGTCCACGCAATATCAAACGCGGTGCCATGGTCAGCCGACGTGCGGATGAACGGCAGACCGGCGGTGATGTTCACCCCGTCATAGAATCCCATCAGTTTCAGCGGGATATGGCCCTGATCGTGATACATCGCGACCACCATATCGTACATCCCTTCATAAGTTTGCAGGAAAACCGTATCCGGCGGGCATGGACCGTAGACGTTAATTCCTTTGGCTTTCATTTTCTCTACCGACGGCCCGACAATCTTAATTTCTTCATCACCGAACAGCCCGTTTTCACCCGCATGCGGATTCACACCGGCGACAGCGATACGTGGATTTTCATAACCGACGCGACGCAGGAAGGTATCCGCCATCTGAATCACCGTTTCTACCCGCTCGTGACTGAGCGTATCGAGGAATTTACGCAGCGCGATATGCGTGCTGACGTGGATAACCTTGAGTTTGTCGGTGTAAAGCACCATCGCGTAGTCGCGGCTGTCAGTGAGTTTCGCCAGCAGTTCGGTATGTCCCGGATAAATATGCCCGGCAGAATGCAGCGCTTCTTTATTCAGCGGTGCGGTAGCAATGGCGTGCACCTGTCCGGCCATGGCCAGTTCTGTCGCACGTTTTACACAGCGATAAGCCAGATCCCCGGCCTCTTTTTGCACTTTGCCCGGCACCAGTGCATCAGGATTTGCCAGCGGTTCGTCAATAACGTTAATCACACCGGGCGCGAAATTCGCCTGCGAGACGTCATCGATAATACGCAGTTCCGCTGCAGGCGTGATACCTAAGCCAAGGATACGGCGGAATGTGGCGGCGCAACCGACCACCACCGCTTTCGTGCCGGAAAGCTCACCTTCAGCCAACGCTTTAATGATAATTTCAGGGCCGATACCGGCAGGGTCACCCATCGTTACTGCGATAATTTTAGTCACTCAACTTCTCCTCAATAAAGCGTAAAACTTCAAGTAGCGTACTTTCGGTACCGAACCCTCCGGCCTTGGTCATGACCGGCAGCCGGTGAATCTGACTGCCTTGCAGATAGCCCCAGGGAACGCAGCCTGCAATTTGTCCTTTAATTTCAAAACCTTTTGCCCCGAGCGCACGAACCACCGCCAGCGCGATATCACCACCGGTAAGGTAAATGCCGCCCGGATGCGTCTGCTGTAAGACGTGCCGGATCAGTTGCCCGAGAAAGGCGGCAATCCGCTCGCCCATCTGCGAGCGGCTGATGTCATGTTGCTGGCAAAATTGCGCAATCCGGTGCCGCTGTTCTGCGCCCTGCGACGTGCGGATCACACAGTGTTTGCCCTGCGCCAGCGCTTGAGAAATCTGCGCGACCAGCGTTTGCTGTATATCGATAAATTCATCTGAAAACAAAGGCATAACATCGATATCCAGCAGCGAAATCGCCCTGTGCTGCATTACGCAGGCCACCTGTTGCAAGGCGATTTCACTCATCGAACCGACCACTGCCAGCAACGGCAATTTCTTACCGGATATCACCGGAGGATGTTCATTGTCATGCAACGCGGCATCGGTCAGCGCATGGATAAGGCCGGAAGCCCCCACCATCAGCGGTCTGAATGGCAGGCTTTCAGCGGCCTGAACAATCAGCTTCAGATCTTCTGGCGTCTCGCTGTCCGCTATCAGAATGCGGACGCCGGACGCCACAAGAGCAAATATCACTTTGTGCAAATCACCGCTTCGTAACGCTTCAAGGCTGACGTGGTGCTGTTTCAGCGACGTCTGTTCAGCCAGTCGCTCTGCTATGCTGGCGGTATGCACCGGCGTTTTCGGATCGCTCGCAAATTCGGTTTCAGTCAGCAATTGGCCGTTGACGTAACATTTACCATCCGCCACCACACGACCAAGTGCAGGCACAGCGGGAGCGACAATCGCCAGCGGGCAATGGAGCACCGTCAGCGCCGCTTCGGTTTCTGCCCCTAAATTGCCGCGCAGAGTGGAATCAATTTTCTTAAACACCCAATGCTGACCAGAGATGGCCGCCATTCCCGCCTGCACAGCCAGAGTCACTTTCTGTGCCGCCTGTGCCGCGCTCAGCGCCCGGCTGTCACTGCTGTAAATCACCGCGCTTGCGCTGCTGCCCCTCTGCACTTCAGTCTGAATATCAAACTGCACATGCGCGGTCAGCCCCTGGCGGACAAGCGCCACGCCGGTGTCATTCGCGCCGGTAAAATCGTCAGCGATAACCAGAAGCGCGGCAGGCGTGCGATACGCCGGGATTGTCAGTGTTTCAGCCATCATGGCTCCGTAAAGGATCGGGTTGGGTTAATCTTGCTGGATATGATTATATTCAATCATGATTGATTATATGTGAGCAACATCAAATTATTCAACTTCAATTTCGCCTATAAATTGCCCTGACGATGTGAGGCATATCGACCTTTGGTGATTGAACTCACTCTTACAAAAGACTCAGACGGCAGGAATCAGGCATGAATATAAACAGTACGATCATCAGCGGTTATCAGTCATTACAGGACATTGGCTACCTTCTGACCGGAAAACGACAGGTGCTACTGGTCAGCGATAAGAACATTATCGGCCTGCCGCCGGTGCAATCGCTGATAACACAGATGCAGAAAGCAGGCTGTCAGGTGACGGTAATTGATAACGTGCCGCCGGAGCCAAGCCAGCATGACGTTACGGCGATCCTAAGCGCGCTGAAAAAGCCTGTCGTAGATCTGGTGATTGGCGCAGGCGGCGGCAGCGTGCTGGATGTGGCAAAACTGCTTTCCCTGCTTTGTGCGGGCGATGAAAACGTCACGCTGGAAAGCCTGCTGGCCGGTGAAAAGCCGCAGCGCCGCACCCCGTCTTTGCTGATCCCGACCACTGCCGGCACCGGGTCAGAATCCACGCCAAACGCGATTCTGGCTATCCCGGAAAAGGAAACCAAAGTCGGCATTATTACGCCAGTGATGCTGCCTGATTATGTGGCGCTGGTGCCGGAACTGACCACCAGTATGCCTGCGCACATCGCGGCCTCCACCGGCATTGATGCGCTGTGCCATCTGTTCGAATGCTTTACGTCAGTGATCGCCAGTCCGGTCAGCGACAACTTTGCCCTGGTCGGCATGAAGAAACTGTTCGCCAGTATCGAAACGGCCGTCGCTGAGCCGGGAAATCTGGCAGCACGGCTGGATATGCTGTGGGCGTCTTATTACGGCGGCGCGTCGATTGCCCATGCCGGTACGCATATGGTGCATGCGATGTCCTATCCGCTCGGCGGGAAATATCACATTCCTCATGGGATTGCGAATGCCATTCTGCTGGCACCGTGCATGGCGTTTGTACGACCGTCGGCGGTCAGTAAATTCGCCCGCGCCTGGGATTTAATTCCGGACGCTGACCTGAAATTAAGTGAGGAAGAAAAATCCTATGCGCTGGTGGAATATTTTGATGCACTGGTACATCGCCTGGATTTACCGGTCAAATTAAGCCAGCTGAATATCACACCTGACGACATTCCCTATTTGTCGCAGGGGGCAATAGAGGTACAACGTTTGATTAAAAATGTGCCCATGCCGGTAGAGAAAAATCAAATAGAAGAAATTTACCGCAGCATCAGATAACCCCTTATTTCGTATCCGATGACAACGACGTGAAGAGAATAAGATGAATAACATTACCGGAGTTTATACCGCGATTGTGACGCCCTTTTCCGCTGACGGAAAACTCGATAGCGACGCATTGCGCCAGCAGGTAAAACGCCAGAAACAGGCAGGTAATAATATTTTCTGCAACGGCACCAACGGGGAATTTTTTATGCTCAGCGAGCAGGAAAAAATTCAGGTAACAGAAATCTGTCTTGAAGCCGCAGGGGATGACACGGGCGTGATGTCGCATGTCGGCGAGATTTCTACCCGTGACACACTCAGGCTGGGCAAACAGATTGAAAAACTCGGCGTGCGCGCCGTGTCAGTGATTACACCGTGGTTTGCGGCATTGCGTCCGCAGGAACTGATCGCGCATTTTCGCGCGGTGGCCGATGCGCTGACCGTGCCGGTGTATCTCTACAATATTCCCGCCCGCACCGGCAATACGCTGACGCCAGAGGTCGTGCGCGTGCTGGCCGACCATCCGAACATCAAAGGCATTAAAGACAGCGCCGGTTCGTGGGAAAGCCTGCACGGCTTCCATGAGGTCAGTCGTCAGTTTGCGGATTTTGATGTGCTGACCGGGCCGGACTCACTGATTTACAAAGGTTTCACCGAAGGCAGTGCCGGATGTATTTCCGGTATCGCCAATATTATTCCTGCTCAGGTGAATGCCGTTTACCGCCATTGGCAGGAAAACAATGCGCCAGCGGCCGAAATCGTTCAGGCCGATATCAATCAGATCCGAACCGATCTTTACAGCATCGCATTTTCCCCGGCTGTGGTTAAAAAAGCCGTGAATCTGCTCGGTTTTAACGTGGGTGAAAGCCGGTATCCGGTCGAATTCACGCAGGACGATACACAAAAGATCCTGACCGTTATTAAGACCTTTAATTTGCGCGATTAAACGCGCCTTACACCTTCTGAATCCACCGACACCTGCGCATGAAAATCCGCAGGCAGGGTCCCCTACGCGCTGTGTGAGGAAAAAATGAAAGAATTTAGCTCATCAGATACGTTAATTATCATCGGTATAGTTCTGGCCTACATCGTGTTTACCACCTGGCTGACCTACCGGTTACGCAGTAAAACCAACGGCGATTTCATGGAAGGCTCGCGTGCAATGCCGGCCTTTATCGTCGGCGTGTTGCTGATGTCGGAATACATCGGCGCAAAATCCACCATCGGTACCGCACAGGCGGCGTTTGAAGGCGGTTTCGCCGCGTCCTGGTCGATCCTGGGTGCGGCCATCGGCTTCCCGATATTCGGTTTACTGCTGGTAAAACGCATTTATAACACCGGAAAAATCACCATTTCCGGGGCGATTGCCGAGAAGTACGGCAATACCACCAAGAACATTATTTCGCTCATCATGATTTACGCCCTGCTGCTGGTGAACGTCGGTAACTACGTCAGCGGTGCGGCGGCAATTTCCACCGTGCTGAAAGTGAACCTGCCGGTCGCGGCGTTTATCACCGCCGTGGTCAGTACGTTCTACTTCGCCTTCGGCGGCATGAAAGGCATGGCGTGGGTCACCATGTTGCACAGCGCCCTCAAGTACATCGGCGTACTGATCATTCTGGGCATCGCACTGCACATGACCGGCGGCGTGATGCCGATGGTCAAAGAGATGCCTGATTTCTACTGGACGTGGGACGGCAGCATCGGTGCCAGCACCATCTTCGCGTGGCTGATCGGCACCATCGGCTCCATCTTCTGTACGCAATTCGTCATTCAGGCGATTTCATCGACCAAAAGCGCCGAGTCTGCCAAACGCGCAACCTGGGTTGCTTTCTTCTTCTGCATTCCGATTGCGCTGGCGATTGGCATGATCGGTGTCGCGGCGAAGTTTCTGCATCCTGAAATGAACAGCCTGTATGCCCTGCCAATCTTCATTCAGGACATGAATCCGTGGCTTGCCGGTCTGGTCACTACCTCGCTGGTGGCGTCGATTTTCGTCAGCGTGAGTACCGTCGCGCTGGCCATTGCCTCGCTGATTGTGAAAGATTTCTACGTGCCTTACCGCAACCCGACGCCGGAGCGCGAGTTCAAAATGACCCGCTGGCTGTCGCTGCTGATTGGCTTCCTGCCGCTGATTTTCGTGTTACTGGTGCCGGAAGTGCTGAAGCTGTCGTTCTTCACCCGCGCTATCCGTCTGTCGATTTCCGTGGTCGCGGTGATGGCCTTTTATCTGCCGTTCTTTAAAAGTGCGCGCGGTGCAAATGCCGGTCTGATTGGTGCCTGCGTAGTGACCTCCGTCTGGTACCTGCTCGGCGATCCATTTGGTATCAATAACATGTATATCGCGCTGGTCACACCGGCCATCATTATGTTGGTTGACCGTCTGATCCCACAGCGCACCAATAAAAACAAAAATGCACACATTATTCAAAAGTCTGGAGCCTTAAGATGATCACTGAAACGCTAACCGTCGAACGCAGCGGCAAAGTTCATATTGCTGAACATGACGCCGCGCGCCGTGAGGCTATGTTGCCGTCGGATTGTCCGCAAAATCATGCCGCCAATCTGCTGCCTTTACCCGACGGCAGCCTGTTATGCACATGGTTTGCCGGTACCCAGGAAGGTATCGCTGATATTTCCATTTACCTGTCGCGCCTGGAAAAAGGTGCGCAGGTCTGGAGCCGGCCGGTGAAACTTTCAGAGGATGCCAGCCGTTCCGAGCAAAATCCGGTGCTGTTTCTTGACCCGGATAATGTGCTCTGGCTGATGTACACCGCGCAGAAATCCGGCAATCAGGACACCGCGATTGTGCGTTTTCGTCAGTCCCACGACATGGGAAAAAGCTGGGGAGAAATCGGTACATTACTCGGTGAGCCCGGCACTTTTATCCGTCAGCCGGTCACCGTGCTGGCCAACGGTGACTGGCTGCTGCCGGTATTTTATTGCCGCACACAGCCCGGTGAAAAATGGGTCGGCAACAATGACGACAGCGCCGTCAAAATTTCCAGTGATAAGGGCAAAACCTGGCGTGACGTGGCAGTGCCAGAAAGCACCGGCTGCGTGCATATGAACATCACGCCGCTGCACGACGGCAGCCTGCTGGCGTTGTACCGCAGCCGCTGGGCAGATTTCATCTACCAGAGCCGTTCCGTGGATAGCGGCAATAGCTGGAGCGCGCCGCAACCGACCGCACTGCCTAACAATAACTCATCGATTCAGGTGACGACGCTCGCCAACGGGCATCTGGCGCTGGTCTTCAATAATCTCAGCGCCGCCGATGCCAGCGAACGCCGGGCCTCGCTGTATGACGAGATTGAAGATGAAGACGTACGCACCGAAACGCCGGGGGAAAACCGGTGGCCGCACAGCCTTCTGGGGCGCTCCGCGCGCACCGATGACACTGGCGATTTCGGAAGACGGTGGCCGCTCGTGGCCATACCTGCGCGATCTGGAAACCGGCGATGGCTATTGCATGACCAATAACTCACAGCAAAAACTGAACCGCGAATTTTCTTATCCCAGCATCAGGCAGGGGCTGAACGGCGAACTGCATATCGCCTTCACCTACTACAGGCAGGCGATCAAATACGTCTGCGTCGAAGAATCCTGGGTAAAAGGCTGATACCGCCCCGGCCTCATTGTCAGGAGTAAGCCATGAACCCAACACCGAGTAAACACGCGCTGGTGACAGGATGCAGCTCAGGCATTGGCGAAACGGTGTGCCTGACACTGCTGGCGCAGGGCTGGAAAGTGACCGGACTGGCGCGCCGTGAAGTGAGTTTTTCTCATCCTCACTTTACCGGTATCCTGCTGGATATCACCGGCACGACACAACTGACGGCATTTCTGGAAACACTGCCTCAGGTGGATGCCGTGGTTCACGCCGCAGGCATGATGCAAGCAGCACCGCTGGGGCAACTGGATCTGCAGGCCAGCGAAGCATTGTGGAAACTGCATATTGGCGTGGCAGAAGTGCTGGCTGACCGGCTGGTAGATAAAATGCCCGACGGCGGGCGCATCGTATTGCTGGGCAGCCGGACGTCATCGGGTGCCGCCGGTCGCAGCCAATACGTCGCCACAAAATCCGCCATGACCGGCATGGTGCGCAGCTGGGCAGCAGAGCTGGCACCGCGCGGCATTACCGTCAATATTGTGGCTCCCGGCGCGACGCAAACCCCGATGCTGGATAATCCGCAACGGCAAAGTTCTCCGCCTAAATTGCCACCGATTGGCCGGTTTATTCAGCCTCAGGAAGTTGCCGATTTAGTCTGTTATTTACTTTCTCCTTCTGCGGCTGCGATTACCGGTCAGCAATTAATCATTTGCGGCGGCGCATCGCTGTAACTCAATAAGCGATCCTTAAGTAAAATATCCTGGCCGGTATAAAAACCGGCTATACTTCTTAAGGCAAATTA
>NZ_JAFMOS010000633.1 GCF_019049755.1 Rahnella perminowiae | reverse complement strand
ACTTCGTAATAATTCACTAAATGAATTACTGCTTGGTCACTCTAAGACTTGATATTTTTTGCCACCGAAGTGGCTGATATCGTCTTGTGAGTGCCCACACAGATTGTCTGATAAATTGTTAAAGAGCGTTCGTTGCGAGACTTAACTCAGCAACGTGGGAGGCAGATAATACTCCTTCCCACTGAAGAGTCAACCATTTTCTTTTACAAGATTCGGTGTTTTCACCGGGTTGATTCTTCCTGACTGGGCGACTTGGTTCTCGTTAGAGGAGTCGTTGTTCCCGGTCAGTGGAGGCGCATTATAGGGAGTTCTCAGAAGGCCGCAACTCCTAATTTCAAAAAACTTTCCGACTGCTTTCTTTTTGGCCTGAACGTCTATTAAGACCGCATTAGTGTGATTTTTTATACGATATTTGTCCAAAATCTTCAGCGAATTTGGCTACCTGTTGCCAGTCGGTGTATTCCACTTCTTTACGGGTATCTGTTTCCCCGCCTGTCATCCGCATAATAAGTTGGATCATGACCTTATCGAACCAGCGATATCGCGGATAACGTAATGCGCCAGCAAAGACACCACACATTGCAGGTTCCCAAGGCGACGCCAGCAGGAATTTACGCACGTAGGCATTAGTCTGTGGCGTACGCTTTTCAGGTTTGCGTGCAGTCAGATTGACGCCGAAAAAAGCTGACGGCATGCGGTTCAATGTTTCGGCGTGTTTTTTAACGAACTTATCCAGTACCGGGTTGAAGTGGCCGTAACGTATCGAAGCGCCGATCATGATCTGGTCATAGCTTTTCAAATCGACGTGTGCCGCATGGCCGAGATCAATAACATCGCAGTAGCACTTCTCTTTCAACTCACTGGCTATATAAGAAGCGATAGCATGTGTCTGCCCGTCACGACTTGAATAGAGTATCAACGCTTTCATACTTGTTTCCCTTTCTTAAAACTCATTCCCGCCAGAACGTCGGCGTGAACAGCACTAATAATGTGAAGACTTCGAGACGACCAAACAACATGGTGACGATCAGGATCCATTTCGCCACTGAATTCATCGAGGCAAAGTTATCCGCCACAACCCCTAAACCAGGCCCAAGGTTATTGAGCGTCGCGGTGACCGCAGCGAAGGCGGAGAAGTTATCTACACCGGTGGCCACAATCGCCAGCATGCTGACAATAAACACCAGCGCATAAGCGGAGAAGAAACCCCATACCGCTTCAATGATACGTTCAGGCAAAGCGCGGCTACCCAATTTAATCGTGTAAACCGCATTGGGGTGAACCAGCCTTTTCAGCTCGCGGGAACCCTGTAAATAAAGCAGAAGGATACGGATCACCTTTAGGCCACCGCCGGTTGAACCCGCACATCCCCCGATAAAGGCAGAACAGAGCAACAGAAGCGGCAAAAACAGCGGCCATTTAGAAATACTGTCCGTGGTATATCCTGCGGTAGTAGCCATTGACACCACCTGGAAAAATGCCTGATTCAGCGTCTCCAGACCGGAACCGTAGGTATTGTGGATCCACAAAATCACCGTACAGATGATCACCAGCGTGAACTGCACACCAATGAACATACGAAATTCCGGATCTCGCCAGTACACTTTCAGGTTTCGCCCGCTCAGTACCGCAAAGTGCAGGCCATAGTTACAGCCGGAAATCAGCAGGAATATCGCGACGATAGTATTGATCGTTCCGCTATGAAAATATCCGATACTGGCGTCGTGCGTTGAGAAGCCGCCGATGGCGATAGTCGAAAAACTGTGGCTGATCGCATCAAAGACCGGCATACCCGCGCCCCATAACGACAGCGCACAAGCGATGGTCAGCAGTACATAGATGAGCCAAAGCGTTTTTGCTGTTTCGGCGATACGCGGACGCATCTTGTTATCTTTAAGCGGGCCCGGCATTTCTGCACGGTACAACTGCATCCCGCCGACACCCAATATCGGCAGAATGGCCACAGCGAGCACAATGATCCCCATACCGCCAAACCATTGCAGCATCTGCCGGTAGAAAAGAATCGCTTTGGGCAATGAATCCAACCCGACCAGAGTGGTCGCGCCCGTCGTCGTCAGGCCGGAAAAGGATTCAAAGAAAGCATCGGTAAGGGAGAGATTCGGCCGCTCGGAGAACAGAAAAGGCAATGCCCCGACGCTGCCCAGTACCGTCCAGAACAGCACAACAATCAGGAAACCTTCCCGTGGTTTAAGCTCACTTTTCTGCTTTCGGTTGGGCAACCACAGGAATAATCCAATCGCCAGAGCGACAAAGAAAGTCTGACTGAACGCACGCCCCGCGCCATCGCGGTAGATTAAAGCGACCAGACCGGGAATAATCATCGTTCCCGAGAAAAGGATGACGAGCACCCCCACAATGCGTGTTATGGCACGAAAATGCATGCTGGTGCGTTCCTCAGCGAAGTAATCATAGAAAATTTAAGAAACCGGACGCAGGATAAGTGTGCCACGGCTGATATCGAATAAGTGGCTGACTGTTGCCGGCGCATCTGCGGCAGGCAGCGCCAGAACGAGGTCCACCGCCGCGCCGTACTCACTGCGTAAAATATGCCCACCCACATGCGAAAGCAGCATTTCAACCTGCTGTAACTGGCTGTAATCACACTGTACTGCGTACTTCACCAGCGGAACCTTTTGCTGCACGATAAGTTGTTTTAATGCCTGCTGAACACCACCGCCGTAGGCCTTCACGAGGCCGCCGGTGCCCAGCATAATGCCACCGTAATAACGCACCACGACGGCCGTGATCTCCCCAACCCCGCATCCCATCAGCTGACTTAAGATGGGTTTACCGGCTGTGCCCGCCGGTTCTCCATCATCAGAAAAGCCCAGTTGCTGAGAATCAGCAGGCGCACCAGCCACAAACGCCCAGCAGTGATGACGCGCTGCCGGGTGCTGATGTCTGACATGCTGAATAAAGGCTTTTGCCGCTTCAATGCCTTCCGTTCTTGCCAGTAAGGTGATGAAGCGACTTTTCTTTATTTCTTCGCTGAAACTGACGGACTCAGCGGGGACGGCATAAGGCTGCATCAGGCCAGCTTCAGATCGCGTGTCATATTTTCGATACGATTGTCATGGATGACAATATTGTCTTCGATACGAATACCGCCAAATGGCTTCATCGCATTGATGCGATCCCAGGCAAAATGTTTGCTGAACTGCCCTTCGCGCCACGGTAACAACAACGAATCGATGAAATACAGACCCGGCTCGATAGTCAGTACCATGCCAGGCTCAATCACACGGGTGCAACGCAGATAAGGATATTGCGAAGGCGCAGCCAGATGTGTACCGGTATCGTCCTGCATAAACCCGGCAACATCATGCACCTGTAATCCCAGCGGATGTCCCAGACCGTGTGGCAGGAAAGGCCCGGTCAGGTTCTGTTCCACCATGGCGTCTTCACTGATATCGACCACCAGCTTGTGCGCTTTCAACAATTTGGCGATGCGGTGATGCATCTGAATATGATAGTCGGTATAGCGCACACCGGCCTTAATCGTATCAATTAACGCGAGTTCTTCCGTATTGAGATCTTTCACCAGTGCAGCGAAATCACTGTCCGGTTTTGCGGCATAGGTCCGCGTCAGGTCAGCGGCATAGCCATTATATTCCGCACCGGCATCAAGCAGGAAGCTGTGCATTTCGGCAGGCGGCTGGTTATCTAGCGTCGTGTAATGCAGTACGGAAGCGTGTTCATTGAGCGCAACAATGTTGTCGTAAGGCACATCGGTATCACGATGACCGGTAGCCGTGAGATACGCCAGATTGATGTCGAATTCACTCATGCCGGAAAGGAACGCCTCTTTCGCCGCACGATGGCCGCTGACCGCGACTTTCTGCGCTTCACGCATACAGGCCAGTTCATAACCCGTTTTGTAAGCGCGATGATAATGCAGGAAATCCAGCACAGCTTTCGGGTTGACGTTGGCAGCAGGAATACCCATGCCGATCGCGCGTTCCTGACTGTAACCGATGTAACCCACACGTTTGAGATCAACCGGCAACTGGCCTTTGATATCGTCGGCGTTGGCCAGCGGCGTCAGGGAAATTTCTTTCGTCCAGAAGGAGTCTGGCAGCGGTTCATGGCTGTGCCAGTAGTCCACGGGGGAATAGAACCACAATTTCGGGGCATTCACGCCATCCACCCACAACCAGCAATTCGGCACTTTGGTGACCGGCACCCAGGCCTTGAACTGCGGATTGACTTTGAAGGGATAACTGTGGTCATCAAGGAAGGTCGTCAGCAACTCACCGGAGTGAATCAGTAACGCATCAAGCTGAGAACGTTGCAGAATTTCACGGGCACGCGTCTGCAGCGTGGCAATATGTTCTTTATAAAGCGTAGTAAGCGATTCCATCCAACTCTCCTTTTTTCACCTGAAAGACGATGCAGCATCTTACCACAGCCTCACCGCGACCATAGTCCCGGAAGGTTTGTGATCTTGCCTGCAAATAAAACACATCTCATTTGCAAATTATTAACATAAAAACCACACTCCAAGTCATCTGGTCATACCAGATCATCCCAGATGATTCAGGAGAGACACATGCTCTACCAAGGCGAAACATTACACCTGCACTGGCTCGATGACGGTATCGCGGAGCTGGTGTTTGATGCCCCAGGCTCGGTCAATAAACTCGATACCCAAACGGTTGCCAGCCTGGGCGAAGCGATTGCAGTACTTGAAAAGCAGTCTGAGCTGAAAGGCTTACTGCTGAGTTCAGCCAAACCTGCATTTATTGTCGGTGCGGATATCACCGAGTTTTTGTCCCTGTTTAACGCACCTGCGGAAAAACTGCAGGAGTGGCTGAATTTCGCCAACCGCATTTTTAACCGTCTGGAAGATCTGCCGGTACCGACCCTTTCCGCTATCAGCGGTTATGCGCTGGGCGGCGGTTGCGAATGCGTACTGGCGACGGATTTTCGCATCAGTACGGCCGATGCACGTATCGGATTGCCGGAAACCAGCTTAGGTATCATGCCGGGCTTCGGCGGATCCGTACGTTTGCCACGCCTGATTGGCACAGACAGTGCACTGGAAATTATCGCAGCCGGGAAAAACATCAGCGGGAAAGAGGCCCTGAAAGTCGGTCTGGTAGATGCCGTCGTTGAAGCAGACAAACTACGCGATGCAGGCATTACCATGCTGAAAAATGCCGCTGACGGCAAACTGGAATGGCATAACCGCCGCGCCCCGAAACGTCTGCCGCTGAAACTCAGCCAGATTGAAGCGACGATGAGTTTCAGCGTCGCCAAAAGCATGGTCATGCAAAATGCCGGCAAGCATTATCCCGCGCCTATGACCGCCGTGAAAACGATTGAAGCCGCCGCTCGCCTTGGCCGTGATGAAGCATTACAACTGGAAACCGCCAGCTTTGTACCGCTCGCACAATCTAAAGAAGCCCGCGCACTGGTCAGCATTTTCCTTAACGATCAGTTTGTAAAAGGCAAAGCAAAAAAACTGGCTCAAGGGAGTGATAAACCGACGCAAGCTGCGGTGCTGGGTGCCGGCATTATGGGCGGCGGGATAGCTTATCAGTCGGCCCTGAAAGGTGTACCGGTCGTCATGAAAGATATCAACGATCAGTCCCTGACTCTGGGCATGAACGAGGCCGCTAAGTTGCTAAACAAGCAACTGGAGCGTGGCAAACTTGACGGTCTGAAAATGGCCAAAGTCCTGTCGACCATTCATCCGACTCTCAATTACAGCGGAATCGAACATGCCACCGTCGTGGTCGAAGCCGTGGTCGAGAATCCAAAAGTAAAAGCCGCAGTGTTGGCTGAAGCTGAATCTTTACTCGGTACCGGTGCCGTTCTGGCTTCCAATACTTCGACCATTCCTATCAATCAGCTGGCATCCTCGCTGAAAAATCCGGAAAACTTCTGCGGTATGCACTTCTTCAACCCGGTTCACCGGATGCCGTTGGTGGAAATCGTGCGGGGTGAAAAAACCTCAGACACGACAATTTCACGCATTGTCTCTTACGCGCTGGCAATGGGGAAAACACCGATCGTCGTCAATGACTGCCCGGGCTTCTTCGTTAACCGCGTGTTGTTCCCGTATTTTTCCGGTTTCAGTTTGCTGTTGCGTGATGGTGCCGATTTCCGCCAGATCGACAAAGTGATGGAAAAACAGTTCGGCTGGCCAATGGGCCCGGCTTATCTGCTGGATGTGGTCGGCATCGACACTGCCCATCACGCCCAGGCAGTGATGGCCGCCGGTTTCCCGGAGCGTATGTCGCGCAATTACCGTGATGCTGTTGATGTGCTGTTTGATAACCGTCGTTTTGGTCAAAAAAACCATCTTGGCTTCTACCGTTACAGCGAAGACAGCAAGGGCAAGCCACGCAAGGAAGTCGATGAACAGGCAATCAGCCTGCTGGCCGATAATCTAAAACCGTCACATGCGGATTTCTCGCCGCAGGACATCATTGCCCGCATGATGATCCCGATGATTAACGAAGTGGTACGCTGTTTCGAAGAAGGCATCATTGCCAGCCCGGCCGAAGCCGACATGGCGCTGGTGTATGGCATCGGTTTCCCTCCGTTCCATGGGGGACCGTTCCGTTATCTGGATACCCTCGGTACCGCTGCGTATCTGAAAATGACCGAACAGTACACACACCTGGGGCCGATGTATCAGGCACCAAGCGGGTTACGCGTCAAAGCGCAAACCAATGAAAGTTACTATCCGGTTGCGGCGCCGCTGGAAAACCTCAGCACCGGTAATCAGGCATAAGGACCGAAATCATGGAAAACGTAGTCATTGTTGATGCAGTCCGCACGCCGATGGGCCGTTCTAAAGGCGGCGCATTCCGCCACGTCAGGGCTGAAGATCTCTCCGCTCATCTGATGCGCGCCGTGCTGACCCGCAACCCGGCACTCAACGCCAAAGATATTGATGATATTTACTGGGGCTGCGTCCAGCAGACGCTGGAGCAAGGCTTCAATATTGCCCGCAACGCGTCGCTGCTGGCAGAAATTCCGCACAGCGTTCCCGCAACTACGGTCAACCGTTTGTGCGGTTCTTCCATGCAGGCACTGCACGACGCAGCGCGCGCGATTATGGTTGGCGACGCACAAGTCAGCCTGATCGGTGGCGTGGAACATATGGGTCACGTACCGATGAATCACGGCGTGGATTTCCATCCAGGTCTGAGCAAGACCGTAGCGAAAGCTGCAGGCATGATGGGACTGACAGCTGAAATGCTGGCGAAAATGCACCAGATCAGCCGTGAAATGCAGGATGAATTTGCCGCACGTTCACATCAGCGCGCCCATGCAGCCACCGTTGCCGGGCATTTTGCTAACGAAATCGTGGCGACCGAAGGCCATAACGCCGACGGTGTGCTGACCCGTTATGACTTCGATGAAGTGATCCGCCCGGAAACTACTGTCGCCACGCTGGCAGCTTTACGTCCGGCGTTCGATCCGGTGAACGGTACCGTTACGGCGGGCACATCCTCGGCCCTCTCCGACGGCGCATCGGCGATGTTGCTGATGAGTGAATCTCATGCCAAATCTTTAGGTCTGAAAGCCCGCGCCCGCATCCGTGCCATGGCGGTAGTCGGCTGCGACCCGTCGATTATGGGTTACGGCCCGGTGCCGGCAACGCGTCTGGCATTGAAACGCGCCGGGCTAAACGTGCAGGACATCGGTCTGTTCGAACTGAATGAAGCTTTTGCCGCACAAGCTTTACCGTGCGTGAAAGATTTGGGACTGCTGGAAACCATGGAAGAACGCGTCAATCTGAACGGCGGCGCCATTGCGCTCGGTCATCCGCTCGGCTGTTCCGGCTCGCGTATTTCCACCACGTTGCTGAATCTGATGGAGCGCCGCGACGTACAATTTGGCGTAGCCACCATGTGTATCGGTTTGGGACAGGGCATCGCGACCGTTTTCGAACGCGTCTGATTTCCCTCTTCCTGAAAAACACAAAAGCGGGCATTAAGCCCGCTTTCATCAATCTGTCGTTACCGTTTTAGTTGCCGTTTTCCCGCCTGTCAGGGGCGGGCTTTTTCATTATTCAATCAGATGAAAGAGAAGGCATCACCAAACAGACGGTCTTCCTGTGCACCGCGTTCTGCGACAAAACGTTCACGGGCGATTTTTGCCATCTCAAAACGACCCGCGATATAAATATCGTACTCAGCCAGTGAGGAGAAATCCTGTAGCACCGCGCTCAGGACAGTACCGCTTCTGCCCTGCCATCCTTCTTCCGGCTGTTCAACCACCGGGATCACTTTCAGGTTCGGGTGATTGATGCTCAGCGCTTCCAGTTCACTGAGATCATACAGATGCTTCAGTTCACGGCCGCCCCAGTAAATAGAAATATCACGATGTGGTTGTTGTTCGAGCGCGGTGATCAAAATAGAACGCACGTAAGAAAATCCGGTTCCGCCCGCAATCAGCACCAGCGGACGTTCACCGTCTTCACGCAACCAGGCATCGCCGTGCGGAATATCCACGGTGATGGCCTGTTCTTTCAAAATGCGATCCATCACGGCCATCGCGTACAGATTCAGTTCAGACGCGCCAATGTGCAACTCAATCACATTGTGTTGGGCTGGCGTGGAAGCCAGAGAGAACGGGCGCTTGTCACGCTCATCCATTACCACCATCAGATACTGACCCGCGCGGAACGAGAAAGGCGCTTCCGGAACCAGCCGGACGCGATACACCGTATCGGTTATCGCCTCAACTGAGGTCACTTTACAGCTCAATGTTGTCATGCGGTCCCTCTGTGGGTCGTCAAAGCAAAGCGTAGGACAAAGATTCGATTATTTTTTCGTATCGTCTTTATCATTAAGAATAGCGAGTTCGTGCCAAATAGCGTCGATACGCGCGGTGACTTCCGGATCTTTCACAATCGGACGCCCCCATTCACGCTGCGTTTCGCCCGGCCATTTATTGGTAGCATCCATCCCCATTTTCGAGCCAAGGCCCGACACAGGGGAAGCAAAATCAAGATAATCAATCGGGGTATTTTCTACCAGAACCGTATCCCGCGCGGGATCCATTCGGGTCGTGATCGCCCAAATCACATCGTTCCAGTCACGGGCATTCACGTCATCGTCGCACACAATCACAAACTTGGTGTACATGAACTGTCGCAGGAAGGACCAGACCCCCATCATCACGCGTTTCGCATGACCCGCGTACTGCTTCTTCATGGTAACGACAGCCAGACGGTAGGAGCAACCCTCAGGCGGCAAATAGAAATCAACAATTTCCGGAAACTGCTTTTTCAGAATCGGCACAAACACTTCATTCAGCGCCACACCCAGTACTGCAGGTTCATCCGGCGGACGGCCAGTATAGGTCGAATGATAGATAGCATCTTTACGCTGTGTCATGTGCGTAATGGTGAACACCGGGAAGTTGTCCACTTCATTATAGTAGCCGGTGTGGTCACCATACGGGCCTTCCGGTGCCATTTCACCCGGCTCGATATACCCTTCCAGCACAATTTCGGCGCTGGCCGGCACTTCCAAATCGTTAGAAATACATTTAACCACTTCCGTTTTGTTGCCACGCAACAGCCCGGCAAAGGCATATTCAGAAAGCGTATCGGGAACCGGCGTCACAGCACCAAGAATCGTAGCCGGATCAGCCCCCAGCGCAACAGAAACCGGAAAACGCTGACCCGGATTCTGTTTGCACCATTCCTGAAAATCAAGCGCACCGCCGCGATGGGACAACCAGCGCATGATCACTTTATTTTTACCCAGCACCTGCTGACGATATATGCCCAGATTCTGACGCGGCTTGTTCGGTCCCCGGGTGACAGTCAGTCCCCAGGTGATGAGCGGCGCGGCATCTTCCGGCCAGCACTGCATCACCGGAATTTTGGTGATATCGACCGCATCACCTTCCCAAATCTGCTGCTGGCACGGGGCGGAATGCAGCATTTTGGTCGACATATTCAGCACCTGTTTAAACTTTGGCGCTTTGTCGTATAAATCACGCAAGCCCCGCGGTGGCTCAGGTTCTTTCAGAAATGCCAGTAATTCACCGACTTCCCGCAACGCACTGACATCTTCTTTGCCCATGCCCATCGCCACACGCTGAGGTGTGCCAAATAAATTGCACAGAACCGGCATGTCGTAGCCTTTGGGGTTTTCGAACAAAAGCGCGGGACCGCCTGCACGCAGGGTGCGATCGGCAATTTCGGTCATTTCCAGATAAGGGTCAACTGACTGTCTAATGCGTTTCAGTTGGCCTCTCTTTTCAAGTAACGAGAGGAAGTCACGTAAATCACGGTATTTCATGCTGATTCTGAGTCGCCGGGTTGAAGGAGAGCATTATAGAGCCTCTCCGGGGTTGTTGCTGCCTTTTTGTTATCAGCAAGTTTGTTATGAGTAAATTTCTTAACAGTAACTAAAGTCTGATAACGTAAAAACTGTATAACCGTCAGCCGGGTATTTCTGGACTGACGATGCGGAAGTAGTATCGTGACGACAATTACAGGCAGTTAAAAGGCACCAGAGACTGAATCGCCTGAGTGTCCTGATATTCCTGCGTATCCTGCCCGTGACGGAAAACTTTAAAACCCTGCTCTTTCGCACTGAAGTAGCTCAGATTGTTGCCGGACACCTGTAACAGGCTGCCTTCACGCAACGCAATTACTGATTCCGACGGATTAACCGCGCAGAATTCCGCAATGCGCTCATCACGGGTTTCACCCATATGACCGCTTAAATGGGCATCAATATAGTGCGGATTGATTTGCACCGGGAACAGGCCAAGAGAAGGCAGAACCACAGAGTTGCGAACAGGCATATCATTGGTGGTACGGATACTGGGTGTGGCGACATTGCAGCCCGCACTCCAGCCGATATAAGGTACATTGCGCTCACGCACTGCCCGCTGGATCGGCACGATCAGGCTGTGTTCATGCAACATTTGATTAAGCATCCAGGTATTCCCGCCGCTGATCAAAATACATTCCGCGCTGGCAATCGCTTCAGCCGGGTTTGCTGCATGATGAATACTGCTAACGTCAATGCCCAGCACATCAGAAAGCTCCAGGGCGCGGGCATCGTAATCGCTGCGGATCAGGGCATAAGGGATTAGGACAGCTGAGGTAATCTTGTGCGCCTCAAACATAGTCTGGATACGCGCTTTAGCGTAGCCCAGTAACTCAGATTCACCTGAAAGCTTACCGTTACTCAGTAAGAATAACTCCATGAGATTTCTCCTGATAAAATAGGACTAATAGAGGGGATAAGAATGCGCTTTTCTCCGATAATAAAAGATAACGGGCCGACAATCAGCAAACGTCTGCAGAGACTTGCACTGTCTATATCTCCTGAGCGGCTTTTGGTATGCTGCCCCGCTCGACGCTTTTATGTGGGAAACTATGGAATCCTGGTATTTACTCTATTGCAAACGTGGTCAGCTTCTTCGCGCAAAAGAACATCTTGAGCGCCAGCACGTTAACTGCCTGACGCCAATGATCACGCTTGAAAAACTGGTGCGCGGACGCCGCACTGCGGTCAGCGAGCCACTGTTTCCGAATTATATGTTCGTCGAGTTCGACCCTGAGCGGATCCATACCACGACTATCAACGCAACGCGTGGTGTCAGCCACTTCATCCGCTTTGGTGCGAAACTTGCCACCGTCCAGCCTGATGTCATTAAACAGTTGATGGAACCGCCATCAGTTGATATTCGTGATCCTGATACACCGTATGAAGGCGATCAGGTGGTGATTACCGGCGGAATTTTTGCCGGCATCGAAGCGATTTATACTGAACCGGACGGCGAAGCACGTTCACTGCTGATGCTTAATCTCATCAACCAGCCGGTTCGTCAGAGCATCGAAAATACGCACTTCCAAAAAATGTAACCGGTATTCCCGCTCTGTTGAACTGGATGGGTCGACCGTAAAAAGGCACTGTCCTGCAGTACCTTTTTACGGGGTTCAGCCGCGTGCCGGAAGGGCAAAAAGCTTACGCGCATTGTCATCCGTAACGTCCGCCAGCCATAGGGGATCCTCACCACGCCAAAGAGCCACCTGCTTCACAATATGCGGCAGGAAAGCGGGTTCATTGCGACGGTTTTTCGGTTTGTTTTCCATATCACGCGGCAGTAAATACGGTGCATCGGTTTCCAGCAATAACCTCTCCGCCGGGATCAGCGGCAGCATTTCACGCAGTTCCAGCCCGCGACGCTCATCACATACCCAACCGGTAATACCCACCGACAGTCCGAGAGATAAATACAACTCAAGCTCCTGACGGGTGCCGGTAAAACAATGAACCACACCGCCCGGCAAACCGGACAGCCAAGGTTTGAGCAACGCGGCGAAGCGCTCCCCAGCATCGCGACAATGCAGAAAGACCGGTAACTGCAGTTCTTTCGCCAGCGCCAGCTGCGCGGTAAAAGCCGCTTCCTGCCGATCTGCCGGAGAAAAGTTACGATTGAAATCCAGCCCGCACTCGCCGATCGCAACCACATTGGGTAACGCTGCGAGCTCGCGGATACCGGCTTCAACCTGCGCATTCCAGTCGCTCGCCTGATGCGGATGCACACCCGCCGTCGACCAGCAAAAATCAGGATGATCATCCGCCATTTTCTGCGCTTCGACACTTTCCTGCGCTGACGTTCCGGTGATCAACATGCCGCTCAGACCGGCGGCTCTGGCTCTTTCCACCACCTGCAGCCGGTCTTTATCAAACTGACTGCTGGTAAGATTTATACCGATTTCAAACATGGGGAGTCCTGAAAATGAAACCGCCCAACAGGGCGGTTCTCTATAACGAAAAAAACTTTAAGCAGACTGATCCGGATCGGTCTCGTTGTCGACGTCCGACCGGCGACGGCCTCCGACATAGAAACGGGCAAAGAACACGCCAATTTCAAATAGCAGGTACATCGGAATGGCCAGCAACGTTTGCGAGAATACATCCGGCGGTGTTAACAACATCCCGACTACAAAAGCCCCGACCAGTACATAAGGACGTTTCTTTTTCAGATCTTCCGGGGTCGTTACACCACTCCAGCAAAGCAGCACAATCGCGATAGGCACTTCAAAGGAGACGCCAAACGCCATAAACAACGCCATCACGAAATCGAGGTAGTTGTTAATGTCGGTGGCTATCTGCACGCCAGCCGGTGCGGTTTTCGCAAAGAAAGCGAACGCCAGCGGGAACACGACGAAATAAGCAAACGCCACACCGAGATAGAATAACGCGGAGCTTGAGAACAGCAGCGGCATCATGAGCCGGCGTTCGTGTTTGTAAAGTGCCGGTGCTACAAATGCCCAGACCTGATACAAAATGAACGGTGCAGAGACAAACACCGAGACGATCATAGTCAGTTTGATAGGCGTAAAGAACGGCGACGCGACGTCAGTCGCAATCATGCTCGCACCCAGCGGCATTTGCTTGATCAGCGGCGATGCCACCAGTTGATAGATGTCATTTGCAAAATAAACCAGCGCTAAAAACACCACAATAATACAGATAATGGCATTCAGCAGACGTTTACGTAGCTCGATCAGATGGCTGATAAGGGGTTGTGTATCTTCAACGGCCATGTTTAACGCTCGCCTGTCGTTTGAGTTGATGAAGCCGGTTTAACCGGTGCTGTGGGTTCCTCCACAGGGGCTTCAGCCGCGGTTTTCACAACAGGTGAAACGTCAACAGAACTGTCAGCGACAGGTTCCACCGATGCCGCCAGCGTTTCAGCTGCGGCATGCGCCGTTCTGTTTGATGCCAGGGCAGCATCAACAGCACTTTGCGGTGCAGCGGCTGGTGCAGAAATTACCTTGTCGGCAGCAGCAGGAGAGACACCTGCATCATGGTGCGCTTCAGCTTCATCCAGAACAGGATTGTGGATAGTGTTGCCTTCCGCTTTGGCGTCTTCGACAGCCTTCTCCGCAGGATTCAATCCTGAATTGATCGACTGCTTCATAGATTCTGCGGCCTCTTTCAACTCGTCCATAGACGCTTTGATTTCTGGCGTGAGATTCTTCAGACCGGATTCTTCCGCTTTCTTCAGGCTATCCTGCAATTCCTGGAGCTTCAGTTCCTGCGATAATTCGCTCTGAACTGAAGCAGCCATTGCACGAAGCGTACGGATCCAGCCTGCTACTGTTCTGACTGCTACAGGTAAACGCTCGGGCCCGAGGACAACCAGGCCAATCACCAATACCAGCAGCAGTTCACTAAATCCAATATCGAACACGGCTTATACCTGCTCTTTGTTTTGGCTCTTGGTGTCTTCTGCTTTCGTTTCTGGCTTGCTTTCAACAGACTTGGCTACGAAATCAGCGTCATTAGGAGGAATGTCAGCGTCTTTAGGTTTTGGCTGAGTGTCGTCATCACTCATGGCTTTTTTAAAACCTTTGATCGATGCACCCAAATCAGCGCCCAGACCACGCAGTTTCTTCGTACCGAACAGCAGTACTACAAGAACAACGAGGATTAGGATTTTTGTAATACTAATACCACCCATTATTTTCACCTCAAATAGGAAGGAACCACATTCATTGCCGTCCGCAAACGGCATTCGATTTAAAACAATTTGTTTAGCTGGCGCGTTTCCATCCGATTAACCATGAAACAACACCTGCCGCCATCAGGCAAGCGGGGTAAACCTTAACGCCGCCTAACAGTAAAAGGGTTCCGCTCAACAACAGCGTCGCACCCATTCCCAACAAATAACGAGACTGTCCCTGACGGGAACTCTGGTTATGAATCTGGGAGGAAAGTTTCTCAATGTTGTATTGCAACAGCTTGTGCTGCTGCAGGCTCTGATAAACCAAATCTGGCAGTTCAGGCATTTTCTCAATCCAGAACGGCGCACGCTCTTTCAGTGCACGGATCATCGCTGGCAGGCCAACCTGATCACGAACCCAGCTTTCGAGGAAAGGTTTCGCCGTTGTCCACAAATCCAGTTGAGGATAAAGCTGACGCCCGAGGCCTTCGACATACAACAGTGTCTTTTGCAGCAACACCAGCTGAGGCTGGACTTCCATATTAAAACGGCGAGCCGTATTAAACAGATTTAACAATACGTTACCGAAGGAAATATCCGCCAGCGGTTTCTCAAAAATCGGTTCACACACTGTCCGGATCGCAAATTCGAATTCTTCAACGTTGGTATCACGCGGGACCCAGCCGGAATCGACATGCAACTCCGCCACTTTGCGGTAATCGCGATTAAAGAACGCGATGAAATTCTCCGCCAGATAGCGTTTGTCTTCCTTGTTGAGCGAACCAACTATGCCGCAATCAATGCCTATGTAGCAAGGATCTTCCGGCGTTTCGTAGCTCACAAAAATATTGCCCGGATGCATATCGGCATGAAAGAAACTGTCGCGGAAAACCTGAGTGAAGAAGACCTGCACACCGCGCTCCGCCAGCAATTTCATATTGGTGCCCTGCTTTTTCAGCGCCTCAATATCAGAAACAGGGATCCCATAAATACGTTCCATCACCATCAGTTGTTCGCTGCAATAATCCGGATAAACTTCCGGCACATACAGCATCGGGCTCCCTTCAAAGTTACGACGAAGCTGAATGGCATTCGCGGCTTCACGTAACAGATTCAGTTCATCAAGCAGCGTTTTTTCATACTCGCGCACCACTTCACGCGGACGCAAACGGCGGCCATCTGGCAACAGAATCGGCAACCAGCCAGCAAGACGCGACATCAAACGGATGTCCGCAACAATGGTCGGTAAAATATCCGGGCGGATAACTTTGAGCACCACTGGTTTGCCGTTTTCTTTCAGGATCGCTGTATGCACCTGAGCAATCGACGCAGATGCCAGCGGTGTCTGGTCGAACTCATCAAACCAGGTTTCCAGCGGGCCACCCAGCGCAGCATTAATTTGCTGACGGGCTTTTGCGCCATCAAACGGCGGAACATGGTCCTGGAGCAAAGCCAGTTGATCGGCAATTTGCGGAGGGAAAAGATCGCGGCGTGTCGACATCATCTGACCGAACTTGATCCATACCGGTCCAAGTTGTTCCAGTGCCAGACGCATGCGCTCACCCAACGGTTTTTCTTTATGACGATGAGGTAACCAGAAAAAAAGATAACGCCCCATTCTCAGCGGTAACGTTAAGCGGATTTTAGGGATCAGTTCGTCAAGGCCGTAGATCAGAAACATGCGGATAATCAGATATAAACGTCGCATTTCCCTAGGCGTCACGGTTTATCCTCCAGTTTTTTGATTCGTTTATCCAGCGCATCCAGTTCGCCCACCAGTGCGGAAACCTCATCACTAAACCAGACAACTTCCAGCGGACCGGGTGCCATTTTCCACTCTTCCGTCAGCGTTTGCGCTACATAGCTCTGCTGATGTTTCAGCCCTTTTTGCAGAAAGCTGAAAGCCCCCTGCACAGCCTGGCTCACGCCCTGTGCCGCAATATCACCGATATAGGGTGCCAGAAACTCAGCAGGCTCAATTTCCGCCATATCCAGCAATGCAGAAAATTGCTGAACCACGGCGATATCACCATCAACCACCAGCCCGCCACTACGCATCATTGGCGACAACTGCTGGCGATCACGTAACTTATGCAGCACTGACAGTTTCGAGGTGACAGTGCAATCCGCCGCCCCATCCCATTGTCCGAGCACATCAATTTTGTGTTCACTGAATACAAACGTCAGGGGTGTACTCAGTTCCTGCAATTCGACACGCAGAACTTTGCCGGCCAGACGTGTCCGTGCCGCCTTCATGCTGCGATCTCTGAAAAGCAGGTAATTAAGCGGCGTCTCGATAGCGGCAGTCAGTAACGGCGTTAACAACATCGGCATACTCATATCAGAATTTGAAACCCCGATGTAACGCCACGATGCCGCCAGTCAGGTTGTGATAAGTCACATTTTCAAAACCTGCGTCTGCCATCATTCCTTTCAGTGTTTCCTGATCCGGATGCATACGAATTGATTCAGCCAGATAACGATAGCTTTCCGCATCATGCGCAACCAGTTCACCTATACGCGGTAAAATATGGAAGGAATAGGTGTCATAAGCTTTGCTCAGCGGTTTGAACACCGGTTTGGAGAATTCTAATACCAGCAGACGGCCGCCCGGCTTGAGGACACGGAACATGGAGCGCAGCGCCTTCTCTTTTTCAGTCACATTACGCAGACCGAAAGAGATGGTGATGCAGTCAAAATAATTGTCCGGGAACGGCAGGGCCTCGGCATTCGCCTGAACGTAACTGACGTTGCCAACGATGCCGAGATTGCGCAGCTTTTCGCGCCCCATCTTCAACATGGAATCGTTGATATCCGCCAGAACGACTTCGCCTTTCTCACCCACCAGACGGGAGAATTTTGCGGTCAGATCGCCCGTACCACCGGCCAGATCCAGCACACGTTGTCCCTGACGGACACCGCTGCAATCAATTGTGAAGCGTTTCCAGATGCGATGAATACCAAAAGACATCAGGTCATTCATCAAATCATATTTTGCCGCAACGGAATGGAAGACTTCTGCCACCATTTCCTGTTTTTCATCTTTGGCTACTGTACGAAAACCAAAATGGGTGGTTTCCGGCGTCTGCTTTTCCATTATTTATGCCTGCTTTTTCAGTCGAACTCTTGGGGAGAAGTGTATCAGAACCCGTTCGAAAGCCCCATCACCGATGGTGATTCAACATATTGCGAAGATTCACGCATTGAATCACACACAATGCGGCCCCTCTGAGAGCAATGCCTGCTCGTGAGCGGTTAACTCACCCGGGTTCAGCGTCTGTTCTTCTTCCGCATCAGAGGTATCGGGCAGAGATGCGGTGTCTTCAGGTTCGTTTTCCGCTTTCGCTATTTCAGCCAGAGAGGGACTGATAGGTCGTTTAACTTCAACACCCAGCGCGCGAAAACTTTCCACCTGCCCGATAAGATTACCACGGCCTTGCGAGAGTTTATTCATCGCGGATCGATAACTTCCCTGCGCTTTGTCGAGACTTTGTCCCATCGACTCCATGTCATCCACAAACAGTCGCAGTTTGTCGTAAAGACGGGCCGCGCGATCGGCGATACGTTTGGCGTTCTGACTCTGATGCTCATAGCGCCACAAGTTGCTGATCGTTCGTAGCGCCACCAGCAAGGTCGTCGGGCTGACCAACATAATATTGTGGCGAAGCGCTTCGCTGATCAATTCGGGCTCCCGGTCGATAGCCAACAGAAAAGCAGGCTCAACGGGGATAAACATCAGCACATAATCGAGGCTGCGCAGACCGGGAAGTTGCTGGTAATCTTTGCGCCCGAGCAGGCGGATATGTCCGCGCACTGAGGCAATATGTTCATTGAGTGCCGCTTCCCGCTCGCTGTCATCCTCACTGTTGAAATAACGCTCATACGCAACCAGCGTCATTTTGGCGTCAATCACCACGTCTTTATTCTGCGGTAACCGTACGACCACATCAGGTTGCATCCGGCTGTTGCTATCCACCTGCACGCTGACCTGCGTCTGGTATTCATGCCCTTCGCGTAAACCGGAAGCCTCGAGCACGCGACTCAGAACCACTTCACCCCAGTTGCCCTGCGTTTTATTATCACCTTTCAGAGCTTTAGTCAGGTTGACGGCTTCGCGTGCCATCTCCACATTCAGTTGCTGTAAATTGCGGATCTCATGCGCCAGCGTATGTCGCTCACGGGCTTCCTGCCCGAAGCTGTCCTGCACCTGGCGGCGGAAACCATCCAGTTGCTCACGCAACGGCAGCAGTAACTTATCGAGACTTTGCTTGTTCTGTTCATCGGCACGACGGCCATTTTGTTCGAAAATCCGGTTAGCCAGGTTTTCAAACTGGCTGCTCAGGCGCTGTTCGCTGTTAATCAGCAGACGCTGCTTTTCTTCAGCCGCCATGCGGGTTTCGTCCAGACGGGTCGAAACCTCACGCAACTCAGCTTCCTGCGCACTGTTGATTTCCCGCTGCGCACGCAGTTCCTGATTGAGTTGGTCACACTCGTTTTGCCAGTGGACAAGAAGTTGTAATTTTTCCTGGCTGGCCGCCTGCAGACTGTGCAGTTTTCGCAGCTCAAGTTCAGCTTCACGCAGTTGCTGCTGGCCTGATTGCCGCTCGATTTTGTGCGTATCATTTTCCGTTTTAAGCTGTTCCAGCGATTGTTCCAGCAAACGGCGTTGCGTTTCATACTCCGTCTGTTGTTGCTGTTGGCGCAAACTGGCAATCAGCCATCCTAAGAGTAAGCCAATTAACCCTGCCCCCAGGGCAGTCAGAATGCTGATATCCACGTGATTTCCCTCTTCAAGTCTCTTGCGGCCAAGGTAATGTCAGGCTGTATGGATGTCCAGTCTATTTTCTGTTGCATTGAACCTTTGCGAGACGTCTTCCAAAAAGGAATTTCTCTGTATTTGCCCCCTTGCGACGGGCAACGACAGAGGGCAGGATTTAAAACCAGCGGCTCAGCCACTGAATGCCAAACGCACCGGGTGCCAGAATGCCGAAAGCCCAGATAAGTGCCGAGGTCACATTCGCAATCTGGAAATACTTTTGCGGCATACCGCAGATGCCAGCAACCAGTGGCACAACGGCGCGAAGCGGGCCAAAAAAGCGGCCGATAAAGGCCCCCGGCATGCCCCATTTTTCAAAGAAAGCATGCCCCCGAACCAACATTTGCGGATGACGGGAGAAAGGCCAGAAATTGCCAACACGATCCTGATAACGGGCACCAATCCAGTAAGAAAGCCAGTCGCCCAGGAAAGCCCCCGCAGCGGCGGCTGCCCAGATGGGCCAGAACGGTATGCCGGTTTCGCCAATCAGCGCACCGAGCCCCAACAAGATAAACGTTGCCGGAAGCAGCAGGGAAAGGAATGCCAGCGATTCACCAAAGGCCAGAAAAAAAACGATCGGCGCAGCCCACACCTGATGGGCACGAATGAAGGTAGTGGTGTACTCAAGAAGGTCGTGAACAGTCAAAAATGCAGTTCCTTGTGTCAGAGATCCGGAAGGGAATACATCAATTATTCCAGATGGATTACTAACATGACCTTAACAGATCTGCTTAACAGAGCAAAAAAACGGGCCGTCAGAGGCCCGTTGATAAGATGTGGTTGTTTTAGTTTTACAGGGACTAAAGCAGTCTGCGGGCCGCTTCGACAACAATCTTCACTGCATGGCTTTCGGTCTTTTTCATGGTTTCCGCATTAGGGATTTCCTGCTGCGTGCGGTTCACGATAACACCGGCAACCATCCCGGCGCGCAGCCCCTGGCTTGCACACATGGTCAGCAGAGTCGCGGATTCCATTTCGTAGTTCATGACGCCCATTTCCTGCCATTCTTTCATCGATTCTTTGAAGCGACGGACAACACGGCCGGAGTAAGTGTCATAACGTTCCTGACCCGGATAGAACGTGTCAGAAGATGCAGTAACGCCAATGTGTGTCGCGGCTCCCACGGCTTCTGCCGCCGCAACCAGCGCGGTAGTGCAGGCAAAATCGGCTACCGCAGGGAATTCCATCGGCGCAAAGTGCAGGCTCGCGCCATCAAGACGAACGGCAGCGGTCGTGACCAGCACGTCACCGACATTGATATGTGGTTGGATCGCACCCGTTGTGCCGACACGCAGGAAAGTACGGATCCCCAGCTGTGCCAGTTCTTCCACTGCGATGGAGGTAGAAGGCCCGCCGATACCGGTTGAGCAAACAATCACAGATTTGCCATCAAGCTCAGCACGCCATGAGGTAAATTCGCGGTGGGAGGCCAGACGAACCGGATTCTCCATCAGTTTGGCAATTTTTTCTACGCGCTCAGGATCGCCGGGAACAATCGCCAGCGACGCGCCGTTTAAATCTTTTTTGGCCAGGCCAAGATGGAAAACTTCGGGCTGAGACATAACAAACTCCTCGGTGTGTAAGGTCATTTATTGGCAGGAGGAACACCCGGCAACTGTACTCAACATTGTGGCGTTATTTCGTGACGGTCGTCACTATGATGTAACAACTTGAATTGCGCATACATTTATTTTGTGACACTCATCACAAAATAAAGGTGCATTTCACTGAAACCTGAACAGGCAATCTCCGTTACCGGAGGTTGCCTGCTTTCCAGCTACAGCAAATCAGGCAGGAACAGCAAATCAGGCAGGCACAGCCTCTGCCAACGCACTGCGTGACCAGATCCGGTGTTTGAGCATTTCTTTCAGGAACGTTTTCAGTAATGCTCCCTCCGCTTTTTCACCTTCGACAATGCCCTCTTCCGGCACGTCATCCGTCAACCCCAGCAGTGATTTGAAGCGGCGTGCATCGCCACTTAGGCCTACGACTTTCAGGTGCTTGTAGGCCTCGAGCACGTAATGCCGCGCATCGCCGTTCATGAGCAGTGCATCGATATGTCCGTGCGGAACAATCACCGCATCCACGGTGATGGAAGGCGCCCCGGCAAAGGTTGCATCAACCGGCAACGTGGAGCCATCATCGGCAGTTACATTGCCTAAATGACTGGCCAGCAGTTTAGGATGGACGCCTGCGACCTGAAGCGCCTGCAACGTTTCCAGAACATCTGCCGCTTTCACGCCCTCCCCCAATAATATTGCCACCTGACGTCCTTTGAGCGTGCCTTTACCGCTGGCATACAAACTCAGCGACGGATCATTTTTCAGGCCATTCACCGGCTTCGGCGGTTTGATATTCAGAGTATCTGCGGAAAGGGTAATACCCAGATTCTTCGCCACTTTTTGCGCCAGCGGCTGATCAACATGCGCCAACAGATCCACCACCCGCTCGCGGATATAAGGCCGCGCCACTTTCGATAATTCAAATGAGAAGGCCCCGATAATATGATCCTGCTCCGCCGCTGTCTGGCTCAGCCAGAACAGGCGCGGATGGGCATAATATTCGGCAAATGACGGGCTGCGCTGACGAATTTTTTCTGCACCAATACGCTCAGGGTAACTTTCAAAGCCGCCGCCGGATGCTGCCGGAGGCGTTTCCCTTGGCCAGTTATTGTTGATGGAATTCGGCTCGTAGTTTGCCGGATTGGTATCAATATCCTGGCGGTGCATACCGTCACGCTGGAAGTTATGGAAAGGACATGTCGGCCGGTTGATCGGAATTTCATGGAAATTTGGCCCGCCAAGACGGCTGATTTGCGTATCGGTGTAAGAGAACAAACGCCCCTGTAACAACGGATCATTGGTAAAATCTATGCCCGGCACAATATGTCCGGGATGGAACGCGGCTTGCTCGGTTTCAGCAAAGAAATTATCGGGGTTACGGTTAAGCACCATTTTGCCGATCAGTTCTACGGGCACCAGCTTTTCGGGAATGAGTTTAGTCGGGTCGAGCAAGTCGAAATCAAATTTGAACTCGTCTTCTTCCGGGATCAACTGAACCCCCAGTTCGTATTCCGGATAATCTCCGGCTTCGATGGCTTCCCACAAATCACGGCGGTGAAAATCCGCGTCTTTCCCCGCCAGTTTCTGTGCTTCATCCCATAACAGAGACGCTTTTCCGGCCACCGGTTTCCAGTGGAAACGGACAAAAGTGGCTTTCCCTTCGGCATTCACAAAGCGGAACGTATGAATGCCGAAACCTTCCATCGTGCGGTAACTGCGCGGAATGCCGCGGTCAGACATCGCCCAGAAAACATTATGCAGCGTTTCCGGTTGCAGAGAAACGTAATCCCAGAAGGAATCATGCGCACTCGCGCCTTGCGGGATTTCATTATGCGGTTCAGGTTTGACCGCGTGGACAAAGTCAGGGAATTTATGTGCATCCTGAATAAAGAACACTGGCGTATTGTTACCCACCAGATCGTAAATCCCTTCATCCGTATAAAATTTGGTCGCCCAGCCGCGGATATCACGTACGGTATCTGCCGAGCCGCGGGACCCCTGAACAGTAGAAAATCGTACAAAAACCGGGGTTTTCTTTTCGGGGTCTGAAAGGAAACTGGCTTTGGTGACATCTTTCATATTGCGGTATGGCTGAAAATAACCGTGCGCTGCCGCACCGCGCGCATGAACGATACGTTCCGGGATGCGCTCATGGTCAAAGTGAGTGATTTTTTCGCGCAGGATGAAATCTTCAAGCAGTGTCGGACCGCGGCTTCCGGCTTTCAGCGAATTTTGGTCATCGGCAATTTTGGTGCCCTGATTGGTGGTCAGCGGCTGTTTTTCTCCATTTTTGCGGTGGTGTTCTAATGCATCAAGTTTGGTATTGCTATTTTTCGGACTCCTGGCGCTGCCGGAAGCTGTCGGTTCTTTTCCTGGCGGTGTAGGTTGTGCTGAAGGCTGATAAGCACGATCCGCGGGGGCAAGATCCCCCAGGCCTGGCTGCGAAGACTCAATGCCCGTGGCGGGGGCGCGGCTTACCGGTTTTAACTCACTTTTCTTGGTGACTTTAGAGGGTGATTTGGACATTGAACATAGCTCCTCGGCAAAAGTTTCGGGTGTTCTGTGAATCTTCCGTGATGACTTTCCTGATTAACTTTTAACTATAGAACATCTCTTGCGCCTTGCTGTTCATGCTTTCCGGCTATAGTTTTAATCCATAGCCACAGATTTCCGTATGGACACTTGCCTGGAGACACCCGATGAAAAAAGAAGAATTGCTTACCCTGAAACAGGCTCCGACCAGCTTTGCTCCTGCCGTCACGCCCGTCGCCAGCACCACCATACATACCGACACCGACGGGCTGCACGCAGGCCAGACCACCATTCCCTCACAGGGCGAAGATATGCCCGCCTATCTCGCCCGTCCTGAACAGTTCACCGGTAAATTACCGATCGTGCTGGTCGTGCAGGAGATTTTTGGTGTACATGAACACATTCAGGATATCTGCCGCCGGCTGGCGAAGCAGGGGTATATGGCCATCGCGCCGGAGTTATATTTCCGTCAGGGTGACCCGCGTGATTACACCGAAATCAGTGAGCTGTTTGCCAAACTGGTCAGCAAAGTACCGGACCAGCAAGTGCTTTCCGATCTCGATCATACTGCTCACTGGGCATCACAGCATGGCGGGGATATTACAAAATTAGGTATCACCGGTTTCTGCTGGGGCGGGCGCATCACCTGGCTGTATGCGGCGCACAATCCGCAACTGAAAGCGGGCGTAGCCTGGTACGGTAAACTGGTCGGTGATAAAACGCTAACCAGCCCGTTCCAACCGGTTGACCGCGCAGCGGCACTGGATGCACCGGTGCTGGGTTTGTATGGCGGGGAAGATTCGAGCATTCCTCTGGATACCATTGAAACCATGCGACAGGCCATTCGCGCAGCCAATGCCACAGCGGAAATCGTGGTATATCCCGAAGCGGGTCACGCGTTTAACGCCGATTATCGCCCGAGTTACCATGCTGAAGCCGCTGCCGATGGCTGGCAACGCATGCTGGCTTTCTTTGCGCAGTACGGAGTTAAGTAAAAGTAAGGCGTAAAGTAAAAGGATACTGACCAGAATGACAAAGGCCCGACAGGTTTTCCTGCCGGGCTTTTTACGCAACGTTAGCCGATTAAAGTGAAAGTTGCCCGAAAGTACCTTGCCAGTCTTGTTCAAATTTATCGACAGCCGCCTGTACGGCGGGCGCACTGATCAATTGCTCCGCGACATCGACAGGGATCGTGACCGATTGACAGCCTGCCAGCAGACAGGCCAGAACCTGGCGCGGCGTTTTAAAACTGGCGGCCAGCACTTTGGCATGCGGTACATGCAGGGTAAGCAATTGCTGCAACTCGGTCACCATCGCAATGCCATCACCCCCCTGGGCATCCAGCCGGTTAACATAAGGCGCGACATATTCGGCCCCGGCCAGTGCCGATAGTAACCCTTGCCCCGCACCATACACAGCGGTTCCCAGGGTTGGAATTTTACGAATACGCAGCGTCTTAATCGCTGCCAACCCGGCAGCGGTTACCGGCACTTTGACCACAAGCCCTGGTACGCGGGAATACAATAATTCAGCTTCTTCAACTATCTGCTCAGTTTGATTTGCCAGTACCTGCGCAAACAGTTTCCCTTCTCCTCCTAATGCATCACGAAGCGCGGGCAAAACCTCCCACAGGGAAGTTTGCGATTTAGCCACAATGCTCGGGTTCGTGGTCACGCCCTGCAACGGCAAAATCCGGGATAAACGTTTTACTGCGCTGATATCAGCAGTATCCAGATAAAGTTCCATACCCTCTCCTGTCAGAGTTCAAGCTCTTGTTTGAGCAACGTTTCAATCTGTGCTGCCGTGGCCGAATGCATCAGTGCGTCGCGGAAACTGTCATGCATAATCCGTCGCGCCAGCCTTGAGAAAATCCGCATATGCTGGTCGCCTGCGGCATGTTTATTGAGGGTCAGCATGATCACAAATTGTGCTTGTTCATCACCCCACTGCACCGGTTGCGGAAGTTTCGCGACGCTGATGGTCGATTGCTCAATGTGCTCTGATTTGGTGTGCGGTATCGCAAAACCAAACCCGAGACCGGTGGAAAATACGGCTTCCCGCGCCCAGACATCAGCGGCGAGTTTGCGCGGATAACGGCAACGCCCTGCCAGCATCAGGTTATCCACCATACCTTTAATCACTTCTTCTTTGCTGCGCCAGTCGGCATTAAGCGTCACACATTCCGTCGTAATCAGCGGAGCATCGTTAAACGTCATCCTGAACTGCGCCAGCAGGTGTTCGACTTCCAGCGACGTCCGGCACTGCATGGCGCGGTTAAGCAACAGGCGGCATTCGCGGCTGTCGAGTTTTGCCAGACGCGCTTTGGTCACCGGAACTGACGGCGCACTCATGCTAATTTCATCAAGCCCCATTCCAACCAGTAGCGGCAACACCGAGCCTTTCGCGCCCAGCTCACCGCATAAACCAATCCATTTACCGTGACGATGCACCTCGCGCACAACATGATCGAGCCCGCGCAGAAAGGCCGGATTCAGGCTGTTGTAATGGCGGGTCACTTTCGTATTATCACGATCGACCGCCAGCAGATATTGCGTCAGGTCATTGCTGCCGATGCTAAAGAAATCAATCTCTTCACAGCATTGATCGATGATGAACATCACCGACGGCACTTCCAGCATGATCCCCAACTGAATTTTTTCATCAAACGGCACTTGCTCGCTGCGCAGCGACTGTTTGGCTTCCGCCAGCTTCTCTTTCACCCATAAGATCTCCTCCATGGAAGAGATCATCGGGATCATGATTTTCAGCGACCCGTGCGCCGAGGCGCGCAGGATCGAACGCAACTGCGTATGAAATAACGGCAGAAATTCCTGATAAATACGCACGGCGCGATAACCGAGGAACGGGTTGTTTTCGGCAGGAATGTTCAGATAATGAACCGGCTTATCTCCCCCGATATCCATCGTGCGGACAATGATAGTTTTGCCCCGGGCTGCCTCCGTCGCCTGACAATAAATATTGTACAGCTCATCTTCGGAAGGGGCGCTGGCGCGGTCCATATACAACATTTCCGTACGGAACAGCCCGATCGCTTCAGCGCCATGATCAAATGCCGCGCTGGCTTCAACCGAATGAGCGATATTGGCCGCCACTTCAAGACGCACTCCGTCTGCCGTGTACCCGGGTTTATCGAGATATTCGCTTTGCTGTCCGCGCAGCGCCTGTTGCACTGCCTGTTCCTGACAATAATAACGGCGTACCGGTTCGCTGAGTGCACAGGCAATCAGACCGAGATCGCCGTCGATCAGCACATCCTGCTGTAAATAAGCCAGAAGTGGTTGCGGATCCACACCGACGAGAGTGGGTATATTGAATGATCGGGCGAGGATCACGGTATGTGACGTACTGCCTCCGCTGCCGAGCAGCAGACCTTTCAGATGGGTTTTATCCAGTTCGAGAAACTGGCTCGGCGTCAGTTCATCGGCCAGACAAATACTCGCTTCGCTCAGTGCCTGTTGGGAAGGAAAGCGTTCCTCACCATAGATTTGCTGTAAAAGCCGGAAGCTGACATCACGAATATCCAGTTCGCGTTCACGCAAATAAGCACTGGACGATTGTGCGAGTTGCGAGCTGAAATATGCTGCGGTGTCCACAATACTTTGTGCACAGCTCCGGTCTTGTGCCACACGGCTCAGCAAAGCTTCGCGCAGGCTGTTATCACGCAGCAAAGAAAGGTGTGATTCCAGCACCGCAGTCATCGTCCCGCTGCCCGCCATCAATTGTAAATTGAGAGATTTTTCCAATCCAGCCAGCCCGCGGCAAAGCAGGCTTTGTTCTTTATCTTTCCCCTGAGACGCGGGTAAGTCCCTGAATGTTGCCAGGTTCACATCAGAAAGGCTGACCAGTTTTCCGGACGCGCACCCTTCACTGACTGAACGGGCGCGGAAAACCAACGGAGAAAGATGGCTCAGGGATTCAGGAAGCGGCTCAAGTTCCGCGCTTTCATCATGCTCAGGCAGGGCTTCATCACAATGAGGGAGTTGGTATTCAATGAAATGAGCCAGCGCCCTGTACGCGGCGTCTTCGTCATTCCCTTCTATGGTGACCAGGCATTCATCATTAAACAGAATATCGGCACCAATCAGTGAAAGAACACTTTTACCATCGGCAACGCGGTCAGTGCGCCCATTATGCCACTGAAACGCAGACCCGAAGCCATTGCACAACGTTTCAATATGGCTGGCTGGCCGGGCATGAACCCCATTGACTAACATGCAGGTGAAGCTCAACGTCTTACTCATTTCTGAATCCTCATCCCAAATTCCGGTGTAATGCACCGGCTCTTTGCAGAATAAGAGTCAGGCGGATCCAATAGCTACCAGACAAAAATGACAAACACTGGATAAATGTAATATCTGTCATTTTTTGCGAAGCAGCTCACACAGCAAACGAGCGCACAAACCTCGCTTTATTTCGGCTTATTTGAACCTGCTCGCATTTTTGGCAGGACATTACAAAAGTCCAGTAAAACACAAATTTGTCCACTATTAGCGTTATCAGCAGCGGCCTATTGTTGTGGTCGATAGCCTTTCTGTATCTGCGGTTTTGAAATGAAACCCTGATATTTGCGATTTTTAGCCCGGCACCGGTTTTCGTGGAGTTCATCATGAAAGACTTGATCACTATTCTAAAAAATACCCGCCAGCACCTGATGACTGGCGTGTCTCATATGATCCCCTTTGTGGTCGCAGGCGGCATTTTGCTGGCGGTCTCCGTGATGTTGTATGGCAAAGGTGCCGTACCGGATGCGGCAACCGATCCGAACCTGAAAAAGCTGTTTGATATCGGTGTCGCTGGTTTAACCCTGATGGTGCCTTTTCTGGCGGCTTATATCGGCTATTCCATCTCGGATCGTTCCGCGCTGGCTCCTGCTGCCATCGGTGCCTGGGTCGGTGCGTCATTCGGTGCAGGATTTTTTGGCGCGATCATCGCTGGCCTGCTGGGTGGCATTATCGTCTTCTATCTTAAAAAGATCCGCGTACCGAAGATCCTGCGCTCGGTGATGCCGATCTTCGTGATCCCGATTATCGGTACGCTGCTGACAGCAGGGGTGATGATGTGGGGACTGGGCGAACCGGTTGGTCTGCTGACCACCTCCCTGACTCACTGGCTGCAAGGCATGCAGCAGGGCAGCATTATTGTGCTTGCCATCATCATGGGGTTGATGCTGGCCTTCGACATGGGCGGGCCGGTGAATAAAGTTGCCTACGCTTTCATGCTGATTTGCGTGGCACAGGGTGTGTATACCGTGGTGGCCATTGCCGCCGTGGCTATCGCAACACCGCCTCTGGGATTGGGTTTCGCCACGCTGATTGGCCGTAAATATTATTCCACTGAAGAGCGCGAAGCGGGCAAAGCCGCCATGCTGATGGGCTGCGTCGGCATCACCGAAGGTGCTATTCCTTTTGCCGCCTCTGACCCGCTGCGTGTCATTCCTGCCATCATGGCTGGTTCAGTGTGTGCGGCGGTGACAGCAGCTCTGGTTGGCGCTCAATGCTATGCCGGCTGGGGCGGACTGATTGTGTTGCCGGTTGTACAGGGAAAACTGGGGTATATCGGTGCATTGCTGGTCGGCATGGTTGTCACGGCACTGTGCGTCAACACGCTGAAATATCTGGCCGCCAAAAAGCAGTCGGCAAAAACGCGTCAGGAATCAGAACTTGATCTGGACTTCGAAATTAACTGAACCCAAAGGAAAACATCATGACTCACATTATTGCTGTAACCGCGTGCCCGTCCGGTGTTGCTCATACCTATATGGCGGCTGAAGCGATTGAACGCGCGGCAAAAGCTAAAGGCTGGGAATGCAAAGTTGAAACGCAGGGTTCAATCGGCCTGGAAAACGAACTGACGCCGGAAGATGTGGCGGCGGCAGACATCGTGATCCTGACGAAAGACATTGGCATCAAACAGGAAGAGCGCTTCAGAGGTAAAGTCACGGTGCGTGTGGCCATCAGTGATGCCGTAAAACGGGCAGATGCCATCATGGAAAAAATCGCAGCACATCTCGCCAACGCTGCCATCACGGATTGACGCCAGGGAGAATGAGATGACTTCCCGCACAGAACGTCTGAAAGCCGCACTTTTCGCCAGCCCGCGTGAAATTTCGCTGGAACGTGCCCTGCTGTATACCGAAAGTCACCGCAGCACAGAAGGCGAACCTACGCTTCTGCGCCGCGCAAAGGCCACGGCACATATTCTGGATAACGTTGAGATTGCCCTGCGTGAAGGCGAGTTGATTGCCGGTAACCGTACGGTCAAACCGCGTGCGGGGATCATCTCTCCTGAAATGGACCCCTACTGGTTGCTGGAAGAACTGGATGGGTTTTCAGCCCGTCCACAGGACCGCTTTAACATTTCGGAGCAGGATAAACAGATTTACCGCACACAGCTTTTCCCTTACTGGGAATCGCGTTCGATGAAAGATTTCATCAACAGTCAGATGCCGGAAGATGTCACCGCTGCCACCAAAATGCAGATATTCAGTATCAACCAGACAGACAAAGGCCAGGGGCATATCATTATTGATTATCCCCGGTTACTGAATTCTGGCCTGGATAACGTCGTTTCAGAACTTCAGCAGCGCGTCGCCGGCGCGCCGGATAATACCTTTTATCAGGCAGCGCTGATTACGCTACAGGCAGCACAGCGGCATATTTTGCGCTACGCCGCGCTGGCAGAAGGGTTAGCAGAAGCCTGTCAGGATGCCTCGCGAAAACAGGAGCTGATGCGTATTGCCCGCATTTCGCGTCATATTTCAGTCAATAAACCGCAGGATTTCTATCAGGCCTGCCAGCTGTTCTGGTACATGAATATCATTTTACAGATCGAATCCAATGCCAGCTCGTTATCGCTCGGGCGCTTCGATCTGTACATGTTGCCGTTCTATCAGTATTCCCTTTCGCACGGTGAATCACCGGCGTTCCTTAAAGAGTTGCTGGAAAGCCTGTGGATAAAGTGCAATGACATCGTGCTGCTGCGTTCGATGTCCAGCGCTCGTTACTTCGCCGGCTTCCCGACGGGTTATACCATTTTGCTCGGCGGCCTGACCGACGCCGGACGTAGTGCCATCAATGTGCTGTCGTTTCTGTGTCTGGACGCGTATCAGAGCATTTGCCTGCCACAGCCTAACCTTGGCGTACGGGTCAATGAACTGATCGACCGTCAGTTTCTGCTGAAAACCGCTGAAACGATCCGTCTCGGTACCGGTATTCCGCAAATATTCAATGATGAAGTGGTGGTTCCGGCGTTTCTTAACCGTGGCGTACGCCTCGAAGATGCGCGGGATTATGCTGTCGTGGGCTGCGTCGAACTGTCGATCCCCGGAAAAACCTACGGCCTGCACGATATCGCCATGTTTAACCTGTTAAAGGTCATGGAACTGGCGCTGTATGAGAACGAGGGCAACCCGGCGATCACTTATCCAGAACTGGTGGAACAGATCCGCCGGAAAATCAGCCATTACGTCAGACTGATGGCGCAAGGCAGCAACATCTGTGATATCGGCCACCGCGACTGGGCACCGGTTCCGCTGCTGTCTTCGTTTATTGAAGGTTGTCTGGACAGCGGTAAAGACATTACCGCTGGCGGCGCACGTTACAACTTTTCCGGTGTTCAGGGCATCGGTATCGCTAACCTCAGTGATTCCCTGCATGCGCTGAAAGGCATGGTATTTGATCAGCAACGTCTGACCTTTGATGAATTACTGGCTTCTCTGAAAGGGAATTTTGCCGGCGAAGAAGGGCTCGCCATTCGTGCCCGTCTGATCAACCGCTTTGAGAAGTACGGTAATGACATTGATGAGGTCGATCTGATCAGTGCCGATTTGCTGCGTTTCTACTGCAAACAAGTCGAGCAGTTTCGCAATCCACGTGGCGGTCAGTTTACGCCAGGCTCGTATACGGTTTCCGCGCATGTACCGCTGGGCGCAGTGGTCGGCGCAACGCCAGATGGTCGTTTTGCCGGTGAACAACTGGCAGATGGCGGCCTTTCACCGATGAGGGGACAGGACCATCAGGGACCGACAGCGGTACTGAAATCCGTCAGTAAACTCGACAACACACTGCTCTCCAATGGCACACTGCTGAATGTGAAATTCACGCCATCAACGCTTGAAGGCAGGCAGGGGCTGAATAAACTGGCCGATTTCCTCTGCGCGTTCACCCGCCTGAAGTTGCAGCATGTACAGTTCAACGTGGTGAATGCTGAGCAGCTTCGCGAAGCGCAAAAACGCCCGCAGGATTTCGCAGGGCTGGTCGTCAGGGTAGCGGGATACAGCGCGTTTTTTGTTGAGCTGTCAAAGGAGATCCAGGATGACATTATCGGCCGCACCGCACATCAGCTCTGACGGGCAGATCCCCGTCAGGGAGGCCGCGGAAAGACACGCGCGTATCTTCAATATTCAGCGTTTTTCACTCAATGATGGTCAGGGTATTCGTACCCTGGTTTTCTTCAAAGGCTGTCCGCATCGCTGCCCGTGGTGCGCCAACCCTGAATCGATGTCGCCGCGCATTCAGATCATCAAACGTCAGGCAAAATGCCTGAACTGCCGCACCTGCCTGCAGGATCCGAACGAATGCCCGAGCGGTGCAATGGAATATGTCGGTGAAGACATCACGCTGCCGGAGTTAATGACGCGCCTGCTCAAAGATGAGGTATTTTTCCGCTCATCAGGCGGTGGTATCACGCTTTCCGGCGGCGAAGTACTGATGCAGCACGAGTTTGCCGGTGAGTTGCTCAGGCAGCTACAGGCATTAGGTATAACGACGGCGATCGAAACGGCGGGCGATGCGCCGCTGGATCACCTGCTGTCGCTCACCGATCACTGCGATCAGGTGTTGTATGACTTCAAGATAATGGATCCTACTCATGCAAGATCGGTTCTGAATATGAACCAGTCGAGAGTACAGCAAAATTTTACGGCGCTGGCGCGGCGCGGCGTTAAGTTGATCCCCCGCGTGCCGCTGATCCCCGGCTTCACGTTAACGATTGAAAATATGCAACAAATTCTGGATTTTCTGCGACCCTTCAACTTAACTGAAATCCATCTGCTGCCTTTCCATAAATACGGCGAAGCAAAATATCCGTTACTGGATAAACCGTATTCAATGCATAAGATAAAGGTGCCGGATGACGCCACTGTTGCGCCGTTTTATACGATGGCCGAAAAATACGGTTATAACGTGACGCTCGGTGGATAAACTTTTTAAACAGGGGAAATATTATGTCGCTCAAACTGGTCGCCGTAACCGCCTGTATCAGTGGCGTGGCGCATACTTATATGGCGGCAGAAAAGCTGGAAAAACTGTGCCTGCAGGAAAAATGGCCGGTGAAAGTCGAAACGCAAGGTGCACTGGGCATCGAAAATGCCCTGTCACAAACCGACATTGCTCAGGCCGATGTTGTCCTGTTAATCACTGAAATTCAGCTGGAAAACAGCGACCGGTTTGCACATAACCGATGCGTCCAGACCGGAATTCACACCTTTTTACGTACGCCGGAGAAAGTGATGGCAGCGGTAAAGAAACTCGCCTCCTCGCCTCAGGGAACGAAAATTATTCTACCCTGATGGTGACGATGCCCTGTTTTCCAACTGACTACGGTATTGCCGCCGGTATGCCGACGCAGAGCGCCCGGTATTTTTCCTGAACCGGGGCATGGCTCAGCAACCCTTTTACCCCTGCGTGACTCAGCTAACAGGCCAAAGAAGACCCCCATAAAAAAGAGGCACCGGAGTGCCCCAAACGTTTCAGCAACACCACAACGTAAATCTAGTCAGCGTTCACTCAGATTTTCTCAGCACGCAGACGCTTGGCCGCTTTCACCATGTTTTCCAGCGACTCACGGGTTTCCGGCCAGCCACGGGTTTTCAGGCCGCAGTCCGGATTGACCCACAGGCGTTCGGCCGGAATACGGTCTGCGGCTTTACGCAGCAGATCTTCAATCCATTCAACGCTTGGTACGTTTGGCGAATGAATGTCGTAAACACCCGGACCGATTTCATTCGGGTATTCGAAATCTTTAAACGACTCCAGTAAATCCATATCGGAGCGTGAGGTTTCGATTGTGATCACATCGGCATCCAGCGCGGCAATGGAATCCATGATGTCGTTGAACTCGCAATAACACATGTGGGTGTGGATCTGCGTGTCATCACTGGCAATCGCGGCATTCAGTTTGAACGCATCCACCGCCCAGCGCAGGTAGGCATTCCATTCAGACTGGCGCAATGGCAGGCCTTCACGCAGTGCCGGTTCGTCAATCTGGATGATGCCGATACCGGCCTTTTCCAGATCTTCCACTTCGTCGCGCAATGCCAGCGCGATTTGTTTGGCGATAGTTTCGCGGCTGACATCTTCACGCGGGAATGACCAGCAGAGAATGGTAATCGGGCCGGTCAGCATGCCTTTCACCGGTTTTTCGGTCAGAGACTGTGCGTACTTCGCCCACTCAACGGTGATCGCTTCCGGACGGCTGACGTCGCCGATAATGACCGGTGGTTTCACACAACGTGAGCCGTAGCTCTGTACCCAGCCGTTTTGCGTGAACACAAAACCGTCCAGGTGTTCGCCGAAGTATTCCACCATGTCATTACGTTCCGCTTCGCCGTGAACCAGTACGTCGATATCCAGACGTTCCTGTTCTTTGATGGCTTGCCGGATGTGCTCACTGATACCGGTACGATATTTGCTCTTATCAAGACGACCTTGTTTAAAGTCCAGGCGCAGACCACGGATTTCAGTGGTTTGCGGGAATGAACCGATGGTCGTCGTCGGCCATGCCGGCAGGTTGAAACGGGCACGCTGTGCTTTGGCACGTTCGGTATAAACGTGCTGACGTTCAATATCCGTAGCCGTGATTGCAGCCACACGTCTCCCCACAGCAGCGTTATTTACGCGGGCTGATTCGCGACGGGCACGGATTGGCGCACTGTATTCAGCCAGTTTCTGTTGTGCCTGCGCGGTGGGATTGTTCAGGGCAGATGTCAGCAATGCCAGTTCGGCACATTTTTGCAGGGCGAAGGCGAACCAGCTTTTCACTTCATCATCCAGACGGCTTTCAACGTTTAAGTCGATCGGGCTGTGCAGCAATGAACAGGAACTGCCAATCCAGACGTTACGGCCTTCAACCAGTGGCTTGAGACGTTCAAACCAGGTGCTGAGATCCGCCCGCCAGACGTTACGACCATTGATGACACCCAGAGAAATCAGCCACTCTTTTGGCAGCGCGTTGATGACGGTTTCCAGATCATCATGACCGGCAACGGCATCAATGTGCAGCCCCTGAACCGGCAGGGCCCGGAGGGTGTCGAGATTATGTCCGACGCTGTCGAAATAGGTGGTCAGCAGCAGTTTAATTTTATTCTGTTGCAGGGCGGTATAAGCCGGTTTGTAAGCATTTAGCCATTCCTGAGGCAGTTCCAGCACCAGAGCCGGTTCGTCAATCTGCACCCATTCGATGTCGCGTTTTGCCAGTTCAGCCAGCACCTGCTGATATACAGGCAGGATGTCGTTGAGCAGGGAAAGACGATCAAACTGTTCGCCTTTCACTTTGCCGAGCCAGAGATAGGTCAGCGGGCCAAGCAGAACCGGTTTCACTTTGTGACCGAGCGCCAGCGCTTCATCCACTTCTTCCAGCAGTTGTGTCCAGGTCAGTTTGAATTTCTGACCTTTCACGAACTCCGGCACCATATAGTGGTAGTTGGTGTTAAACCATTTGGTCATTTCCGCTGCGGCAGCCGGTTTACCGGTCGGTGCACGGCCGCGGCCAAGACGGAATAAAGTATCGAGGTCAACAGAGCCGTCGTCATTCTGGTGACGTGCAGGCACGTTACCCAGCAGCAGACTGGTGGTCAGTACGTGATCGTACCAGGCAAAATCGCCCACCGGGACCCAATCCACGCCGGCTTCAGCTTGTTGTTTCCAGTGACGGGCTCGCAATTCGCGACCGGTTGCCAGCAATTCTTCCTGCGTGGCATTACCCGCCCAGTAGCTTTCTTGTGCTTTTTTAAGTTCACGACGCAGACCAACGCGTGGAAAACCCAGAGTGTGATTCAGTATCGTCATCTTTTTAAGTCCTGTTTAGCCATCCAGATGTTTACACATCCATAATCCGCAGGTAGTGTATATTCCACAAGCGCAAATTATTCATGACAAAGTGAAGGACACTCATGATCGAACTGAAACACCTGCGAACGTTGCAAGCACTGCGCAACACCGGGTCACTGGCCGCAGCCGCCTCGCAGCTTCATCAGACCCAATCGGCCCTGTCGCACCAGTTCAGTGACCTTGAGCAACGCCTCGGTTTCAGATTGTTCGTGCGAAAAAGTCAGCCCCTGCGTTTTACCCCGCAGGGTGAAATCATGCTCAATCTGGCAGAACAGGTGCTGCCGCAAATTCAGCAGGCATTGCAGGCATGCAATGAGCCACATCAGACTTCGCTGCGTATCGCGATTGAATGTCACAGCTGTATTCAGTGGTTAACGCCTGCACTGGATAATTTCCATCAGAACTGGCCACAAGTAGTAATGGATTTCAAATCCGGCGTGACATTCGACCCGCAGCCCGCACTGCAACAGGGCGAGCTGGACATCGTATTAACCTCCGACATCCTGCCGCGTAGCGGTTTGCACTATTCTCCGATGTTTGATTTTGAAGTGCGTCTGGTGCTGGCACCGGATCATCCGCTGGCAGGCAAAGCGGTCATCACGCCGGAAGATCTGAGCACTGAAACGCTGATGATTTATCCGGTGCAACGCCAGCGTCTGGATATCTGGCGACATTTCCTGCAACCGGCAGGTATCAGCCCGTCACTGAAAAGTGTCGATAACACATTGTTATTGATTCAGATGGTGTCGGCGAGGATGGGGATTGCAGCGTTACCGCACTGGGTAGTGGAGAGTTTTGAGCGCCAGGGTCTGGTTGTCACCAAAACCCTGGGCGAAGGCTTATGGAGCCGTCTGTACGCCGCCGTGCGTGACGGCGAACAGCGTCAGCCTGTGACGGAAGCGTTTATTCGTTCGGCCCGGCAGCACGCGTGCGATCATCTGCCGTTTGTTCGCGACGCGGCACGACCCAACGCCGGTGTACCCACAGTGAGGACATAATCACAGCGGCACCTGTGATAAAACTCGGCCAGTGCGGCTGCTGTTGCCAGATTGCCAGGTTAACCAGCAGCCCTGCCGGGACGTGAAAGTTGTTCATAATCCCAAGCGTTCCCGCATCAACCTGCGTTGCCCCGTAGTTCCACATAAAGTATCCCAGCCCGGAAGCCCCGATCCCCAGCCACACCAGAATCCCCCATTGCAGATGGGTGGTCGGCAGTTTTTGCGGATTCCCCCACAGGAACCACGCCACCACTGCGCAAAGCAACGCCCCCAGATAAAACCAGGAAAACGCCGTATGTTGCGGCACCGGACGGGTTTCCATCAGACGCTTGTACCCCACCTGCCCGATGGCAAAACAGATATTCGCCGCCTGCACCAGCAGCAAACCGATGATGAAATGTTCGCTGATATGGTCGTAACGGATAATCGCTGCACCGGCCACCGCCAGCAGTGCACTGAGCGCATAGCCCATGCGGATTTTCCGTCCGCTGATCAGGTCATAAATCAGCGTGACATACAGCGGCGTCATTACCGTAAACAACAGGAATTCCGGTACCGACAGATACAGGTAGGCCTCAAAACTGATGAGATACATGATACCGAGCTGCATCGCCCCCACCGCCATATACAGCAAAATGGTGGTGAGCTGATGGCCTTTCCAGCGCAGGAAAGGCAGAAAAACCAGCGCCGCCAGCCCTAAACGGACTAATACGGAAAACACGCTGTCGACCTGTCCGGCCAGATACACGCCAATCAGGCTGAAGGAAAAGGCCCACAAAATGGTGGTAATGATGAGTAAAGGCACGGCAGCTACGCCCTGTTTGTCAGAGAAAAAGTGAAAGATGCACGATTGTAACGGAATGGGGGAAACCGCGAAGTACGAAGATGGTTTACGTTTGTTTAATTATTGAGCAAACGAGAGCCGTGCCACGCTTTGAGGGAATCGTGCGCTCAAATCACACGTCTGCCGCCGGGATGGCATACACTTAACCTATGACCGGAAATGGAGGATGACCTGATGAAATGTTTGTATGGAATGCTTGCCGCGCTGCCATTGCTGTTTGCCGTTCAGACCGCCAGCGCCGCCGAAAAGGTGCCGAATCCTAACGATCCGCTGCTGACCAATCCGTCGCAACAACGCATGCAGCAGCAACAGCAAAACAATCAGCAGATGCAGAAACGCCAGCAGGAGCAGGATTTACGTAACAGCCAGCAGCAACAGCAACTCAAACTGAAATCGCAAATCCAGAGCAATCAGCAACGGTTGCAGATCCAGCAGAATAATCAGACGCTGAATCAGAAATTGAACCAGACGCCTTAACCCGCAGTTCAGGCGTGGTGAGTACCACGCCTGATGCCGGATTTTAACACCAGGTTCTAGGCAAAATCGGGCCCGATCACATCAATCTTATCCGTACAGATACAGTCCACGCCCCAGCGCAGTAATTCGCGGGCGCGTTCCGGGCTATTCACCGTGTACACCAGAATACGCAACCCGGCGTCTTTAATCGCTCTGACGCGTTCTTCGTTCAGTAATTTATGGTTAAGATGCAGGGAAACGCACTCCAGTTCACCGGTCAGTGCTTTCCAGTTTTCGTGCCATTCGTCGATCAGTAAGCCGCGAGGCAATTCCGGTGCGGCTTTTTTGGCAGCCACCAGCGCGTCGAATTCAAACGAGGAAAGCAGCGGCGGAACGGCCTGATCTTTCCACAATTCACGGGCAGCCAGCGCAATGTCAGTGCCGGTTTTCTCATCAGTTCCGGTGGTCGGTTTGATCTCGATATTTACCATCATGTGATGGTATGCGCAGCGTTCGGCTACCTGCGCCAGCAGCGGCAATTTCTCGCCTTTAAATGTGGCGCTGTACCAGTCACCCGCATCAAGCTGGGCCAGTTTTTCCCACGGCAAATCCCCCGCAACACCCCAGCCGTTGCTGGTACGTTGCAGCGTATCGTCATGCAGCAGGAAGATCTCTCCATCCTGCGCCAGTTTGGCGTCAAATTCGATCATGGTGTGACCGTATTTTGCGCCTGTGTCGATGGCTGCCAGCGTATTTTCCGGCGCCAGTGCGCCACCACCGCGGTGTGCCACAATACGTGGATAGGGCCAGGCTTTCATGTTCATTCCATCCGTAATCCGCTGTGAGTATCGAAAAAGTGTAACGCTTTCGCCGGGAAATCCAAGCGCAACAGCGATCCGGCTGTCGGGAACACTTCATGCGACAAACGGACAACAACGCCGCTGCCCGCCAGCTTGCCGTGCGCCAGATTATCCGCGCCCAGCAGTTCCAGCGTATTCAGCACCATCGGGATCCCCTTCTGAGTATCATCAGTCAGATGAATATGTTCAGGACGGATGCCCACTGTCAGTTCACGGCCGCCCCATTCAGGGCGCGGAACCGGCAGCGGCAATTCAAATCCGCCTTCCATTACCAGCGATAATCCATCCGTAGTCAGCTGGCCTGGTAATAAATTCATGGCTGGCGAACCGATAAAACTGGCGACAAACAGACTTGCCGGTCGGCGGTAAACTTCGGAGGGTGTACCGATTTGTTCGGCAATGCCTTTGTTCATCACGATCACACGCTCAGCCAGCGTCATGGCTTCGACCTGATCGTGCGTGACATACAAACTGGTGGTGCGCAGACGGCGGTGAAGCTGTTGCAGTTCGAGGCGCATCTGCACCCGCAGTTTGGCATCGAGGTTGGACAGCGGTTCGTCGAACAGGAATACCGCCGGTTCACGCACGATAGCGCGGCCCATCGCCACACGCTGACGCTGGCCACCGGAAAGCTCACGCGGTTTGCGTTTGAGCAGCGGGCCGAGTTCCAGGATACGCGCCGCCTCTTCGACGCGGTCGAGGATCTGCGCCTTGCCGAAGCCACGAATTTTCAGGCCATATGCCATGTTGTCGAACACGGTCATGTGCGGATACAGCGCGTAGTTCTGAAACACCATCGCGATGCCGCGGTCTTTCGGTTCCAGTTCGGTGACGCGCTGGTCGTTGATATAAATATCACCGGAGGTGGTGCGCTCCAGCCCGGCAACCATACGCAGCAGGGTGGATTTTCCGCAGCCGGAAGGGCCGACCATCACGATGAATTCGCCGTCAGCGACATCCAGGTCAATGCTCTGGATAATCTGGTTTTTGCCGTCGTAGGATTTGGTCACTGCCTGTAATTTCAAATTTGCCATTTCAGTTTACTTCTCACTGTCTACCAGGCCGCGCACAAACCAGCGCTGCATCAGGAGCACCACCGCCAGCGGTGGCAATAAGGTCAGGATCATGGCCGCCATCACCTGATTCCATTGGGTCGAGCCGTCGCCGGAAGAAATCATGCTTTTAATTCCCGCCACCGCCGTGCCCATCGAGGCATCATTGGTGATCAGGATCGGCCATAAATACTGGTTCCAGCCATAGATGAAGGTGATGACGAACAGCGCTGCAAGGTTGGTTTTTGACAGCGGCAAAACGATGTCCCAGAAGAAGCGCATCGCGCCAGCACCGTCGATACGCGCCGCTTCCAGCAGCTCATCCGGCAAGGTCATAAAGAACTGACGGAACAGGAAGGTCGCGGTCGCAGACGCCATCATCGGCAACGTCAGTCCGGTGTAGCTGTCGAGCATATGCAGATTGGCGATCACCTGCACGGTCGGGAAAATACGCACTTCCACCGGCAACATCAGCGTCATAAAAATCAGCCAGAAGAACAGATTACGCAGCGGAAAACGAAAATAGACAATCGCGTAGGCCGACAACATGGATACCGAAATCTTACCGATGGTGATCACCATCGCCATGATGAAGCTGTTGAACAGCATCCGCCCGAATGCCGGACTGCTGTTGCCCGCGCCCTGCGTCCAGATGATGCTGATGTTTTCCCATAAATGCGTGCCTGGGATCAGCGTCATCGGCACGTCAAAAATTTGTTTGTTATCCAGAGATGCCGCCACAAACGCGACATACAGCGGAAAGAGGATCACCAGCACGCCGAGCAGCAGCATGATGTGGCTGAAAATATCCAGCCCTCTGCGGTTTTCAATCATTGGTAACGCACCTTACGCTCGACAAAGCGGAACTGAATGAACGTCAGGCCGCAAACCAGCAACATCAGAATCACGGACTGCGCGGCAGAACTGGACAAGTCCAGACCGGAGAAACCTTCGCGATACACTTTGTAAATCAAGGTAGTTGTCGCCTGTACCGGGCCACCGGCCGTCGCGGCATCAATCACCGGGAAGGTATCAAAGAAGGCGTAGACCAGATTGACCACCAGCAGGAAGAAACTGACCGGCGAAATCAGCGGCAACACCAGATGGAAGAACCGGCGAACCGGACCCGCACCATCGATAGCCGCCGCCTCCACCAGAGATTTGGGGATCGACTGCAATGCCGCCAGGAAGAACAGGAAGTTGTAACTGATTTGCTTCCAGACCGATGCCAGCACCACCAGAAACATCGCCTGACCGCTGTTTTGCGCGTGGTTCCAGTTATAGCCCATCGAACCTAAGAAATGGGTGATCAGACCGAGGCCGGGGCTGAACAGGAACATCCACAATACGGCGGCCACGGCAGGCGCAACGGCGTATGGCAGGATCATCAGCGTCTGATAAATCCGGCTGCCGCGTACAACGTGATCGACCAGCGCCGCGAAAAACAGCGAAACGGCCAGCCCGATAAACGCCACCATAAAGCTGAATTTCAACGTGGTATAAAACGAATCGAGATAGTACGGGTCCTGAAACAGCTGTATGAAGTTAGTCAGGCCGGCAAACGTACTGGATAAACCGAACGGATCCAGCGTCTGAACCGAATACCACAGCGCCTGACCTGCAGGCCACAGGAAAAATATCGCGGTGATCAGCAGCTGTGGCAATACCAGCGCGTAGGGCAGCCAGCTGCAACCAAAACCGGGACGGTGTGAACTCATGATGGTGTACTCGTTGATGCGATGGCGGGTTTAGCTCCTCCCCCTGCGAAGGGGAGGTTGGGAGGGGGTTTTGCAAACGACTGAGTTGTCTTTAATACCCCACCCC
>NZ_JAFMOS010000508.1 GCF_019049755.1 Rahnella perminowiae | reverse complement strand
GATTAATGTGATCTCGTGGCTCAGCTATTTCTTTACCGGTGGACTGGTTTCCACTCTGGGCATTGTTATCGGGCCGGTGGCCACTGCATTTAACAAAGATCCGGGCTTTATCGGTCAGATGTTTTCTTTAATGAACATCGGCCTGTTCCTGCCAATTATGATCAGCGGCATCCTGATGCGTAAGTTTGATCTGGGCAAACAACTGATGACCGGCTCTTTCATTTCGGTACTGGTCTGTATCGCGCTATTTATTGTGCCGTCGATTACCCTGTTTGGCGTGGGCGTGTTCCTGATCGGTGCCACGGCGGGCCTGATGATGTCTATCGGCAGCTATCTGGTCGTCCGTATTAATGACGACCCGAAAAAACGTTCCGCAAACTTAATCTTCACCGACTTCTTCTTCGCGCTTTCCGGTATGACGTTGTCACTGGTGCTGGGCTTCCTGTTCAAACACGGCGCAAGCTGGCTGGCAATGTACGGCATCATGGGTGCACTCAGCCTGCTGATGATTTTGCTGTGCGCAGGTCAGAAATTCCCGCACGTACCGCAACCGGTAAAAAACGAATCGACGCACAACGTGGCGAAAGAGCCGTGGGGCATTGCGGTCTTCTTCCTGTGTATCGCACTGTTTGCTTTTGTCTTTACTGAACTGGTCTTCACACTGTGGATGCCAAGCTGGTTGCATGAGCATTTCAGTATGGAAACGGACCGTGCCGCGATTTACATCACCACTTACTGGATGGTGAAAGCGATTGGCCTGTTCCTGAATCAGTTCACCGTGCGTTTCGTCAAACTGCGTACTTTCCTGCTGGTTTCCGTGATTGTCGGTATGGCAAGCCTGGCGGTGCTGACCACCAGCAATTCACCGGTACTGGTGCTCTTCGCTGTGGGTCTGTTCGGTTTCTGTAACTCCGGTCTGTTCTCCGGGCTGATGAGCTACGGCAGCTTGCAGGTGAAAAACTCCCCACCTACGCTGACATCCGCACTGCTGACCACCAGCTCCGTCGGCACGCTGATTTTCGCGTCCTTCTCTTCTTTCATCTACAACGAGTACGGCTTGTTCTGGGCGCTGAATATTGCGACCGTTTCTTACGCGTTGCTGGTGCTGATGGTGGTGCTTGCCAGCCTGAAGAGCAAGGCAGAGAAAATTAACCACGAAGTCACCGCGCACTAAACCCTCCCCGCAGCAGGGCTCCGGCCCTGCTTTCTCAATTCACCTCGCCCAGTGAATCCAGAAAACGTGTTGCCGCTGGCGTCACCGAATCCGCCTGATAAATGGCATACAAATCTGCAGGCAGCCGTTCGCTGAGCGCACAAAAACGCACGCCCGGCCAGTGAATGCGCGCGTAGCTTTCCGGTAAAAGTGTAATGCCATTCCCGTTGGCCACCAGTGCCAGCGCAGTTTGCGGTTCGTTTACCTGATGTTTCACCTGCGGTAAGAAGCCGTATTGCCGGCACATCGAATACAGATAACTGCCAAGACCTGAAGCACTCATCGGCATCACAATGAAATCCTCATGCGCCAGCTCACTCAGTACCACGCTGTTTTTTGTCGCCAGCCGGTGGTGTTCTGAAATCGCCAGCGCGACGTTTTCCCGTCCCATCAGCCGGCTTTTCAGCCCCTGTGGCAGCGTCAGTTTAGCCTCACGCCAGATGCCAATATCGATCCGCTGCAATTGTAAGGCATCGATTTGCTGCACCGGGGTCAGTTCGGTCATCGTCCAGCTTATTTCCGGTGCATTTTTTCCAAAGCGGTTAAGGGCAGGCATCAGCGGGCCCCAGACTGCGGTACCGACGGTCCCCAGCTGAATATGCCCGACCTCCCCGCGCCCGATTTTACGTACCCGATGTAACGATCGGTTGATACCGTCGAGCATCAGCCCGGCCTCACGCATCAGCGCCGCGCCCGCCGGCGTCAGCGAAACAGATCGCGTGGTACGCAGAAATAACGGCGTACCCAGCAGATGTTCCAGCTCTTTAATGTGAAGGCTCAGCGGCGGTTGCGACATATTCAGCCGTACCGCCGCCTTACTGAAACTCAGTTCTTCGGCCACCACGCGAAAATAGTGCAATAACCGGAGATTGATCTGGCCGAGATCAAACACCGAATCGGTAAACGGACGTGTCATGCCGGACTCCGCAACATAATTTCTCTCTTAAATTTAATGAGTTACATTTATAGATTTTGTCTATAAATCCGCATAAAGAACGGTATTAGACCGTAAACGCTGCTCACACTAGCATTGCCCGCATCCTCCCCCTACTGTGAAAAATGAGAGAAGTGATCATGCTCAATAACCATGCTTTTGACTGCGCCGCGATTATTCGCCAGCGCGCCCCTGATTTTATTCCGCAGGCCGCACTGATTTTAGGCTCCGGCCTCGGTACGTTGTGCGACGACATGAGCGACGCAGTGACCATTCCCTACAACGAACTGCCGGGATTTCCGCAAAGCAGTGTCGCCGGTCATGCCGGTGAACTGGTACTGGGTTATCTGGAAAATGTGCCGGTGATGTGCATGAAGGGTCGCGGCCATCTGTACGAAGGGCACGGTATGTCAGTGATGACCTGTGCGGTGCGCACTTTTAAACTGCTCGGCTGCGAATTTATGCTGGCCACCAACGCCGCCGGGTCGATGCGTAAAAGCGTCGCGCCGGGTCGGTTAGTTGCGCTGACCGACCATGTCAGTTTCATGCCCGAATCGCCGCTGACAGGCCCGAATGACGAGCGTTTTGGTCCGCGCTTTTTCAGTCTCGCCAATGCCTACGACAAAGATCTCCGCGCACAACTTCACACCGTTGCCGCAGGGCTGAACATTGAGGTCGCAGAAGGCGTATTCGCGGCCTATACCGGCCCGAATTTCGAAACCCCGGCGGAAATCCGCATGATGCAAATTTTAGGGTGCGACGTAGTGGGCATGTCCATCGTGCCGGAAGTGATTTCTGCCCGTCACTGCGGGCTGAAAGTGCTGGCGATTTCCGCCATGACCAATTTCGCCGAAGGGCTTTCTGATACACCGCTTTCCCACGAACAAACCTTACGTTGCGCCAGGCTGGCCGTCGGAGATTTCACGCGACTGATCCGCGCCTTTTTCGCCCATCTTTCAGCCAGCGTAAAATAAGGAGCGGCTATGGAACAGGCATTCAACCGCCAGCGGATCAATATGATTTCCTGGCTAAGCTATTTCTTTACCGGCGCGCTGGTCTCCACACTCGGGATTGTTATCGGCCCCGTTTCGCAGGCCTTTGGCAAAGATCCGGGATTTATCGGCCAGATGTTTACGCTGATGAATATCGGTCTGTTCCTGCCGATCATGGTCAGCGGCGTGCTGATGCGTAAATTCAATCCGGGCAAACAGCTGATCACCGGTTCAGCCGTTTCCGTGCTGGCCTGCATTGCGCTTTTCCTGATGCCCACCATCACGATGTTTGGTATCGGCGTGTTCCTGATTGGCGCGTCGTCGGGGATCATGATGTCCATCGGCAGTTATCTGGTGGTACGTATTAATGAAGATCCGAAAAAACGCTCGGCGAATTTAATCCTCACCGATTTCTTTTTCGCTCTGGCGGGTGTGGTGCTGTCGCTGCTGCTGGGCTATCTGTTCCAGCATGGCGCAAGCTGGCTGGCGATGTATGGCGTAATGGCGGTGCTGAGTCTGGCGATGATTGTGCTGTGCGTCGGGCAGACCTTCCCGTCGATTCCGCAGGCCGCACAAACCACGATGGCAACTGAAACTGAGGTGACGCGCTGGGGGATGTCGGTCTGGGTGCTGTGTTTTGCACTGTTTGCCTTCCTGCTGGCCGAGCCGATTTTTACCATGTGGCTGCCGAGCTGGCTGAAAGCGCATTTCGGCATGGCGGCGGATCGGGCCGCATTTTATATCACGACGTACTGGACGGTGAAATCCATCGGCCTGTTTGTGAATCAGTTCACTGTCCGCTTCGTTAAGCTGCGCACCTATCTGCTGCTTTCCGCGTTTGTCGGGCTGATGTGCCTGGCGGTTGCCGCTAACAGCGCGGACCCGATGTTGATCCTTGTTTGTGCCGGTTTGTTCGGTTTCTGCAATTCGGGGCTGTTCTCGGGCATCATGAGTTATGGCAGCTTGCAAGTCAGTAATTCTCCGCCGACGCTGACCTCTGCCTTGCTTACCCTCGGCACCCTTGGCACGCTAATTTTTTCCACACTCTCGTCGCTGGTATACAGCCGGTACGGTCTGTTCTGGGCGCTCAATAGCGCGACTGTGGCTTACGTTTTCCTGCTGCTGGCGCTGATTTTCGCCGCAGTAAACAGCAAAGCGGAAGCCCTGGAACAACAGCCTGCACGCTGAACGCGGTATCGTGCATATAAAAAAAGGAAGGCTTAAAAGCCTTCCTTTTCCCTCTTCGTTGCTGCGTTTATAGCTGCGGGCAACGTTGCAAACTGTTTAGCCAGGATGTTTCAGGCTGAGCGGCCAGACGACGCGCGCGTCCGTGGCGACGTAAAATCAATCCTTTGTCCTGCATTTCACTCAGATCGCGTCTGATCGTTTCGAGACTTACATCCAGCGATTGTGCCAGTTCGCTTACCTGTAGTACTTCATGTTGTTCAACCAACTGAAGGATGGCCTGATGGCGATTTTTTTTAAGCACCGGTTATTCCTGTTTATATGACAGTTGTGTGACTTAAATCACAAATAACGGTAACTATCATACCCGCGTTACATTGTTAATTTTGGGATCGATCTCAATTATTCAGGAATCTCCGTCGAATTTTTACGCCCTTAGCGATTTTTGGTTCGCTGCGTTTCTCTGTCATACTGTGCGTATGCTTCATTTCCCTGCCCGGCTCTGGTGAAATTATCTGCACAACCGGGACGAATTACTGAGGATTTTTCATGGAATTCAATACTGCCGGTCTGATCTCGCTCGACGAAGCGCTGGATAAAATGCGTGCCTGTGTATCGCCTAAAATAATTCAGGATGCCGAATCCCTCCCGCTCGCCGGCGCGGCTGGCCGCATTACCGCCACCCCGGTGCTTTCGCCGGTTTTCGTCCCACCTTTTGATAACTCAGCCATGGACGGCTATGCCGTGCGCTGCGCAGATTTACAGGATGGTGCGGTTTTCCCGGTCGCGGGCAAAGCCTTTGCGGGTGCGCCTTTTCATGGCGAATGGCCAGCCGGAAGTTGTATCCGTATCATGACAGGTGCGCCGGTGCCTGCGGGCGCTGACGCCGTGATCATGCAGGAGCAGACCGACGTTTCGGATGCCGGTGTACGTTTCACGGCTGAAATCACCCGGGGCCAGAATATCCGTCTGACCGGTGATGACATAAAACGGGGCGACAGCGTGCTGCCTGCCGGTGTCCGGCTGGGTGCGGCAGAATTGCCACTGCTGGCTTCTCTGGGCGTCACCGATGTGAATGTCTGGAAGCCGCTGAAAGTCGCCGTATTTTCGACTGGCGATGAACTGCAGCCGGTGGGGACGCCTTTGCAGGAGGGGCAGATTTACGATACCAACCGTTTCGCTGTACGCCTGATGCTGGAACAACTGGGCTGCACCGTGCTGGATTTAGGTATTATTCGCGACAATCCGCAGGCGCTGCGTAAAGCTTTTGAAGAAGCCAATGCTTTTGCGGATCTGGTGATTTCCAGCGGCGGCGTGTCGGTCGGTGAAGCCGATTACACCAGGCAAATTCTGGATGAACTGGGTGAAATCGGTTTCTGGAAACTTGCCATGAAACCGGGCAAACCTTTTGCTTTCGGCAAACTGAAAAACAGCTGGTTCTGCGGTTTGCCGGGGAATCCGGTGTCGGCCGCACTGACGTTTTATCAACTGGTTCAGCCCTTTATTGCGCAGTTATCCGGCCATACGGCCTGGAAGTTCCCGCCACGGCTGAAGGCAATAGCGGTGACGCCACTGAAAAAATCCCCCGGACGTCTCGATTTTCAGCGCGGTATATTCAGCACCAGCGCCGGGGGGCAACTGGAAGTACTTACCACCGGCCATCAGGGGTCGCATGTATTCAGTTCATTCAGTCAGGCCAATTGTTTTATCGTGCTTGAACGTGGGCGCGGCAACGTAGCAGCGGGCGAATCCGTTGAAATCGAACCGTTTAACGCCCTGCTGCGGAGCTGAACATGTCTCAATTGCCGGAACTGACGGACGCCGAAACCCTGCGTTATAACCGCCAGATCGTACTGAAAGGGTTTGATTTCGACGGTCAGGAACAACTGAAATCCAGCCACGCACTGATTGTTGGTCTGGGCGGTTTAGGCTGCGCCGCCGCTCAGTATCTGGCAGCCGCAGGTACCGGCACGTTAACATTGCTGGATTATGACACCGTCTCGCTGTCAAACCTGCAACGCCAGACGCTGCATACTGATGCCCGGATCGGTATATCGAAAGTAGAATCTGCCGCTATAGCGCTGGCGGCAATCAATCCGCATATCGTTATCCATCAGATTAATGCACAGGCCAGCGACGACAGGCTGCGTGAAGTGATTGCTACCTGTGACGTGGTGGTCGACTGCACCGACAACGTCACCACCCGGAATCAGCTGAACGGTGAATGTTTCGCGCAGAAAAAACCGCTGGTTTCCGGCGCTGCCATCCGCATGGAAGGCCAGCTCAGCGTATTTACTTATCAGCCACATGAACCTTGTTATCAATGCCTGAGCCGGTTATTCGGTGAAAATGCGCTGACCTGCGTGGAAGCCGGGGTTATGTCCCCTCTGGTCGGCACCATCGGCAGTTTACAGGCGATGGAAACCATCAAACTGCTGACGAAATTCGGCGAAACGCCGCGCGGCAAACTGCTGATGTATGACGCCATGACGTTGCAGTTCCGCGAAATGAAACTGATGAAAGACCCGCATTGCGAAGTGTGTGGGGATTTTTGAATCAGTAAATTCAGACACAAAAAAACCGCCTTTATCGGCGGTTTTCTATTTTTTATGACACCCAAAACAATTCGCAAAATCATTCGCGTTGTATCAAGGCGGCAACTGCACGAATCCCCGGGAGCTTACATCGGTAAGTGACCGGGGTGAGTGACCAATCTGCCGGGAGCAGATTGGAACGCTGCTTGCAGCGGCTCCTTCAGGAACGAGGCCCATGGATGGGCCGAGTAACGCAGCCAACGCCGAGACAACGCGAAGGATGCAGCGAATTAACTATTGATGCCCTGACTACGCAGGTAATCTTCATAATTACCGGAGAAGTCGATCACACGCGTCGGGGTCATTTCCAGAATACGGGTTGCCAGAGAGCTGACGAATTCACGGTCATGAGAAACGAAGATTAGCGTGCCTTCGTACATTTCCAGTGCCATGTTCAGCGACTCGATGGATTCCATATCAAGGTGGTTGGTTGGTTCATCCATAATCAGAATGTTAGGGCGTTGCATCATCAGTTTCCCGAATAACATACGACCTTTTTCACCACCGGAAAGCACTTTCACTTTCTTCTTGATATCGTCCTGACCAAACAGCAGACGGCCTAACACACCGCGTACGGCCTGCTCGTCGTCTTTCTCGGATTTCCACTGGCTCATCCAGTCGAAGACGTTCAGGGTTTCGTCGAATTCATATTCGTGATCCTGCGCGTAATAGCCGATCTTGGCATTTTCAGACCATTTTACTGAACCACTTTCCGGCTCATGCTCACCGACCAGCGTTTTCAGCAGGGTGGATTTACCGATGCCGTTGGCACCCAGAATCGCGACTTTTTCGCCCACTTCCAGCATCAGGCCGAGATTTTTAAACAGCGGACCGTTGTCAAAACCTTTGGTGATTTTTTCCACTTCCAGCGCATTACGGAACAATTTCTTGTCCTGTTCAAAACGCATGTAAGGGTTCTGACGGCTGGATGCTTTGATTTCATCAAGCTGAATTTTATCAATCTGACGGGCACGGGAAGTCGCCTGTTTAGATTTTGAGGCGTTCGCGCTGAAGCGGCTGACAAACGATTGCAGTTCTGCAATCTGCGCTTTCTTCTTGGCGTTATTGGCACTGAGAAGTTCACGGGCCTGCGTTGCCGCCGTCATGTATTCATCGTAGTTGCCCGGATAAACACGCAGTTCGCCGTAATCCAGATCCGCCATGTGCGTACACACCATGTTCAGGAAGTGACGGTCATGCGAAATGATGATCATGGTGCTGTTACGTTCGTTCAGCACCTGCTCCAGCCAGCGAATGGTATCGATGTCCAGGTTGTTCGTCGGTTCGTCGAGCAGCAGGATTTCCGGGTCGGAGAACAGCGCCTGCGCCAGCAAAACACGCAGTTTAAAGCCCGGTGCGATTTCGCTCATCGGGCCATAATGTTGTTCGACAGGAATGCCCACCCCCAGCAACAATTCACCCGCACGGGATTCTGCGCTGTAGCCGTCCATTTCACCGTAAGCGACTTCCAGATCAGCCACTTTGTAGCCGTCTTCTTCACTCATTTCGGCCATTGCGTAAATACGGTCGCGCTCTTCCTTCACTTCCCACAATTCAGTGTGGCCCATGATAACGGTGTCCAGCACGCTGAACTGTTCGAAGGCGAACTGATCCTGGCGCAATTTACCCAGACGCTCGTTCGGGTCCAGCACGACATTACCGCCAGAAGGCACTAAGTCGCCACCGAGGATCTTCATGAAAGTGGACTTGCCACAACCGTTCGCGCCAATCAGGCCATAACGGTTACCGCCGCCAAATTTCACGTTAATGTTTTCAAATAACGGCTTGCTGCCGAATTGCATGGTGATGTTGTAAGTACTTAGCACAACGCTCGCTCTTAATTGGGAAATGTGATTTGGCGCGCATTATGCCACAACGGCGCGTCAGGATCGCCTGTAGTTGTGGTCATTTTTCATTCAATAGCTAAAAAAATGCCTGACAGGGGACTTTTCAGAAAGCAACAAAAGCAAAAACCCGACCTAAGCCGGGTTTTCCAGAACAACGGTTGAAATCAGAAGTTGTAGCCGATTACACCGTAGTAACCCCAGCCGGTGGACTTCACATCGAAGTTACCGTTACCGAAGTTCAGCTCAGCGCCGTCAGCCCACTGGCCGCCGTTATGGAAGTAACGCGCCACGAACGAGTAATGCCAATGTGTGTAGTTCAGCGACAGGATATGGCTGGAGGCGATAGAGTTGTTAGAACGCGCTTTATTGCCGTTCAGATCACGGAAATCGTCATCGCCCAGTGAGGAACCCCAGTCAAAGTTGGTGAACCCGATATAGCTCAGGTTGCCGCCCCATAATTGCGTCAGAGGAACGAAGTATTTCACTTTGAAACGGTAACCGTCCCAGCTGTTTTCATTCGCCGCGCCGTAGTTTTCCCACTGATATTTCGCATACACGTTCAGGGACAGGCTCATCGGCAGACCGGTGTCGATGTCGGTGCCCAGACCCATGTACCAGGTATTCTGACGGTTATCGCTGTCCGGCCCCATATCGTAGATATAGTTGTTGGCGAAGTACCATTCTTTGAACGGACCGAAACTCAGATCAGTACCGGTCAGTTTATCGATAGAAAAACGAGGTTCAATTTCCATAAACAGCGGAGAACCGTTTTTATCCCAGATACCGGTATCATTGCCGTTACCGGCGCCGAAGGTTTTAGGAATATCGATATAGCCGTAGAAATCAAACCAGTCTTTGTGTGCAAACGCTTCATATTCAAGGTAAACATCGTTACGCAGCGTAGGCCCGAAACGGGTATCGGCGCTACCTACAACGTTGACACTCTGGTGCCACCAGTCAGAAACAAATTCGCCCTTGCTATCATCAGCGAGCACGGTCGCGCTGTAGGACAAAGCCATCAAAGCGCCTGCTGCAATAATTGTATTTTTCATATTTTTACCAGAAGCGGGGGGTGGAACAACGCCTTGCCACCTTCAGGCGTTGCATAAAACAAACCCTAAAACTGTGATCCGCAACCGATTGCTGCACATAGTGCAAAAAACCTGCAATTTCCAGTTACTTCCTACAAGAGTCGACTTTTCTTAGCTAATAAATAGATTTGGTCAAGGTTTGTCAATTTCTGTTTCATTCCGATACATCTCCAATGTGATATCGATCACAATAATGTTTCAGCATAATTTTATTTCTACGGTCTGATGCAGAAAATCACTGTTGATAAAATGACCATACCGTTATTTGTCATGCTATAATTACGACAAATAACGGTATGGAGGTATACATCATGAATTCAAAAATTACCGGGCTGTCTTCCGGCTCTGTGCAAGATTCTGCAACGCCGCTTTGGCAATCTGCGGGCCTGCCCGCAAGCAGCGGAATCAGTTTGATAAATGCCATACAAAAAGGATTTCCGGTTGATAGTATCAGCCGTCTTAATACTGAGCTGGGATGGCCAAAAATGGTGTTACTGGAAATCATGGGCATTAATGAACGCAACTATGCGCGGCGTAAAGCCGGGAACGGCTTGCTGAAAAGTGAAGAGAGTGAACGGGTGGCACGGCTGGTGCGCATCGTGGATGCCGCCACTGATTTGTTCGAAGGTGATCGTGTCTCGGCGCTCGAATGGTTCACCCGCCCTGCTCCGGCACTCGATGGTTCACGTCCGCTGGAACTGCTGTCTTCTGAAGCTGGCGCGGTAGAAGTCAGCCGCCTGATTGGTCGTCTCCAGCACGGTGTTTTCAGTTGAAGCTGTTTCGTATCGTGCAGACCCGTCATCTGGCCACAGCCTGGTCGGGAGCCGGTGCGCAACTTTATGGCGGCCGCTGGAATCCGCCGGGCAGACCGGTAGTCTATGTCACCACCAGCATCTCGCTGGCGATTCTGGAAATTCTGGTGCATGTGCAAAACAGTATGCTGATGCGCGCCTATACTTTACTGAGTATTGAGGTACCGGAGGAATTGCTTGATACGCTTGAAGTTTCAGAGCTGCCCGCCGACTGGCGCAGTGCATCAGCACCTGACAGCACACAACGTCAGGGTGATGACTGGCTGGAGGAAGGTGAGTATGTCGGGCTGAAAGTGCCGTCAGTGATTGTGCCGTCAGAATACAACGTATTACTTAATCCGCTGCACCCGACGTTTGGGGATTTGCTGAGTTCTGTCGAACGCGAACCGATGATGTTTGACCCGCGCCTTCAGTAAAGCACGGGCCCGCTCCCGGTCAGAAGATCACTGTGCTTTCCGGTTGCTGCGATAAATCAGTGCCAGCGCGATGACAAGACAGGGAATAGCCGCCACCCGGTGCCATGACAGCGCGATCTGCGGGTTATCCAGCCAGCCGAAATTATCAATAAGCATGCCCATCGACAGCTGACCGAGAATAACCGCGACCGTTGCCGCCGCCGTCCCGACCCGGGGTACCGCAGTCACCATCACAATAATGTAAGGCACGCCAAATAATGCGCCCGCGAGTTGCCACTTCGGCACGGTGAGCAAGGTTTCCGGTTGCGGTGTTTGCAAAAACAGCACCAGTACCGCGGTAATAGCAGCTCCGACGCTGAACGTCAGGAATGCACTTTTCAGCACCCCCACCTTCTCGCCTAACTGTCCGTTCACTGCCGCCTGCATACTCAGCGCGGCCCCCGCCACAATGGCCAGAATGATCATAATCAGTTCAGTCATGGTTCAGTCCCAGGCAATCAAAACAAGTGCTGCAACGATAAACAGCAGTGCCAGCAGGCGCTCACCGCCGACTTTCTTATGTGGCGTACCAAACCAGCCGTAATGGTCGATCAGCACACTTTTCGCCACCTGCCCTGACAAAATCGCGATCATGGTCATGCCGATACCAATAACCGGTGTCGCGAGCGTCAGTACTACCACATAGACCGGCCCGAGCACGCCACCCAATAACTTCCAGCCCGGTTGCGTACTGAACGACGGCGCATTACGCGGGCTGAAAAACAGCACCAGCAGCCCGGTCAGCACCGCACCCACGCCAAAAATACTCAGTGTGGCCCATAAATGCCCCACTTCTGTACCCAGCGGGCCTATCAGCCCGGCCTCCAGTGAAAGCCCCATCCCCGCCAGGATGACCAGCGGAATTAACATCAGATTCATCATTGTCCTGCTTTTAGTTTTTTCGAAACGGCAACTATAACGTGGCACAACTATGCGAAAAACAGCACAATCAGGAAAATAGTTTTGCGGAAAATGCACAGATGAACGGTTTTAATCAGATCAACATCCAGTCTTTACGCCTGTATATCGCAGTACTCGACCAGGGGAATTTCTCAGAAGTGGCGCGGCGTGAGGCGATGTCGCCGTCAACCGTATCGCGGGTGATTTCCCAGCTGGAACAGGCATTACAAACACAACTGCTGTATCGCAATACGCGCGCCGTCAGCCCGACTGAATCCGGCAAACTGCTGGCCGGCCATGCGCGGCAGGTGCTGGCGCAGTTAGATCTGGCTGCTCTGGATTTGCAGGAACAGGACAGTGAACCCGGCGGACTGGTACGCATCAATGCACCGGTAGTGTTCGGTCAGCGACATCTTGCGCCGTGGTTGCATGAGCTGAGTACCCGTTATCCGCGTCTGAATATTGAGCTGATGCAAACCGACGATTTTGTCGATCCGTTGCAGGACAGCGTTGACTTGCTCATCCGTATCGGCGTGATGGCGGATTCCACTCTGCAGGCACGCACGCTCGGCCATCAGACTTTCCGTCTTGCCGCCAGCCCTGCGTATCTTGCCCGTGCAGGAACGCCCGGATCGCCGGAAGATTTGGCCGCTCACAGTTGTCTGGTGTTCAAGGGATTTGCCGGTTCGCAGCGCTGGTACTTCCGTCAGCCGGATCAGGAATGGCACTCGCTGCATCTGGGGGGATTACTGACCAGCAATAACGCAGAAACGCTGACGCAGGCGGCTATCGACGGCATGGGGCTGGTGGTCTTTCCCACCTGGCTGATTGGCGATGCCCTGCGCGACGGACGGCTGGTCAGCGTGCTGGAAAGTTATCAGGTATCGACCTCGCCGGAACCGCAGACAATATCAGCACTGTATCCGAACAGCCGCCGCCCCTCGATCAAAGTCCGCGCGGTGATTGATTTTCTGGTGGAGAAATTTGGCAGTCCGGCGTACTGGGAGTGAGGCGTTGCACTAAAGCTTTTTTAAAGACAGATCGAGAATATTTCGGTTTTTCAAGTACTGCGATCACCTGACCCGCCGCGCCGAAACCGACCAGAGGGGAAAAGCTTTTCCCCTCTGAACTCCCCTCGCTTTTCTCAACACGCGCTCCGCTCGCTGGCTATGTTTCAGGTATCACCGCGACAGGCTGGAAATCTTGCC
>NZ_JAFMOS010000509.1 GCF_019049755.1 Rahnella perminowiae | reverse complement strand
TTTAGCGGTCTTTTTGTTTTTTTGAGTTAGGAAACTGCAGTCCGGGAGAGATGTGGGGGCTGATTGAGGGGCATTTGCGGTGCGATAATGACGTGACCACCAAAGGTGTCTTGATGACAAAAAATCCGCAGTTTTAAACCTTCTGATAAACCCTTTACAATCTGCAATTGCCACGGTCTGTATCAGCTGATCAATCCAGGCGGTTCACGTCTCTGGTATCTCAAATATCGTGTCAATAGAAAATAATCTTAGCTTGGGTGCCTATCCTGACGCTTCTCTGGCCGATGCCCGTTAGCAGCGTGAAGGTATTCGCAAGTTGCTGGTGCAGAATATCAATCCCGCGCAACAGCGAATTGCTGAAAGAGTTGCTCGCTCACAGGATAAATCCTTTCAGTCCGTGGCATTGAGCTGGCATAAAAGCAACCGCATATGGTCAGAGAACCACGCCTCCCGTCTGCTTGCCAGCATGAACAATCATATATTCCCTGTGATTGGATACCTGCCGGTCGCAGCACGTACCCGGCAGCAAATCTGGACGGTATCATCGCCCCTCCCGTTAAACGCCACTACCCTGCCCTTCCCCTGGAACAACTACCAGAACTGTTAACCCGTATTAAGGACTACAAGCAAGGACGAGAATTAACCCGCCTGGCCGTATCACTCACCCTGTACCTTTTTATCCGTTCCAGCGAACTGCGTTTCGCACGTTGGTCTGAGATCGATTTCAAAAATAGAATCTGGACCATTCCTGCCACCCGCGAGTCCATCCCCGGTGTCCGCTATTCCGGGCGTGGTGCAAAAATGCGTACTCCACATATCGTTCCACTCTCCTGTCAGTCTATAGCTATTCTGAAACAGATACGGGAAATATCCGGGCATCAGGTGTTGGTATTCCCCGGCGATCACAATCCGTATAAACCGATGTGTGAAAACACGGTCAACAAGGCGCTACGCCTGATGGGTTATGACACAAAAGATGAAATCTGCGGCCACGGGTTTCGGGCAATGGCCTGTAGTGCCCTCATGGAGTCAGGCCTGTGGGCACAGGATGCGGTTGAACGGCAGATGAGTCACCAGGAGCGTAACAGCGTTCGAGCGGCTTACATCCATAAAGCAGAATATTTCGATGCCCGTAAAGCGATGATGCAATGGTGGTCGGATTATCTGGATATGTGCCGGAAAGCGTATGCTCCACCTTATATTTGTGGGAAGGAAATCAGTTGCGCAATGGGATAACCCTTCTGACAAAATAAACTACAGAAATAGCCGTATCAGTCTGTACTGGTACGGCATTTTTCTGGCTTTAATTCGGAGAAATTGTTAAGCCGTTTATGAGCATCTTCAACCGAATTAACCTGCGTGAATCGAAAGTGTGAGGTCCTCTTCTTATACAAAACTATTCACGGAAACGGATTAGGTCTGTTTGTAGTGGCACACTGAATTTGGCCACCTGAATAGAGGTGATATCATCACCTCACAGTCAAAACAGGTGACATTATGACCGGACGTAACAGACGCAATTTTAGCCCCGAGTTTCGCCTCGAAGCTGCCCAGCTTGTACTCGATCAGCACTACACCGTTGCCGCCGCTGCAACGGCAATGAATGTCGGCAAATCCACATATGGCAAGGCTCGCTCAAACTAGATTTATGTTATCCGCAACAAGTGATGGTTTTGACAGGAGGTGATTTTTATATTTAGCTTATTTATGAGCCAGCTACTGATAAAGGTGATCCTAGTCAGAGATCCATTTTTAGAAAAACCTGCATAGGAAGCTAAGCAGGCTTTTTGCTTTTCAGACTTCTTCACCATAAGCCATATGATTCAGATTCAAAGAATTTACTTGCTCAGCCAAAATACCTCCGGCGGGTTGTGCATCAGGAAGTTTTGGTGGGAAATATTCCAGGCATATGCCCCTGCCAGGCTGAACACCAGCCAGTCACCTGCAGCCAGGGCGGCAATCGGTTGCTGGCGCGCCAGCACATCTTTTGGCGTACATAGCTGACCCACTACGGTCACGTGTTGATCCGTAATCCACGCCGCATGCTGTTCACGGCGCAGCACACTAAACGGATGGTTATGGTTCTGTGCCGCAGGTGTGCGAAAGTGATGTGTGCCGCCGCGCCCGATAGCAAACCATTCACCGAGGTTTTTCTTCACATCAAGCACTTCCATCACGTAATAACCGCAATCTGCGGCGATGTAACGTCCGCATTCAAAACGTAGCGTCCAGCCCAGGGCCTGACTGATCTGCATGACATCCGGCAGACGCTGGCAAAAGTTCGCCCAGTCAAAATGCTGTTCAGGATCAAGATAGTTGATACCCATCCCACCGCCCACGTTAATCAGATCCACGTCTAATTGCCATTCATCACACCAGTTGCGCACTTTCTCCAGATAGAGGCGAATCAGCGCCAGATGGTTATCGACATCCAACTGGTGCGACATCAGATGGAAGTGGAAGCCGCGCAGTTTAATCAAGGGGGATGCAACTATCTCGCGCAGCGCAGCAGGCAACTCCTGCTCGTCGAGGCCAAATGGCGTCGGTTTTCCTCCCATCATCAGGCGTGTGCCGCCGATACCGTCCAGCACGATATTCATCCGCAGCAGCACCGAAACGGTTTGATTCTCGCGCAGCGCAATCGCCTGCAGTCGATGCAACTCAGTCAGGCTTTCAACGTGCAATACCTCTACGCCCAACTGCACTGCCTGTTGCAATTCGCTCTCCAGCTTGCCTGGTCCGCCGAAAATCAGCGGTTTGTCCGGCACCTGCTCACGCAGCCAGTTGAGCTCTCCCCCTGATGCTGCTTCATAACCATCAACATACTCATGCAGCGTGTGTAGCACGGGGGCTTCCGGATTCGCTTTAGCAGCATAAAATAACTCGCAGCCCGCAGGGAGTGCACTGCGCATCGCACTGATGTGCTGAGACAATGCATCAAGATCGTAAACGTAGGCACAGAAGGGTTCTGCACGCTGTTGCTGCAATTGCTGCAACGTCTTTAACACTAACGGCGTCACTGGGCGCTCCTCATCGGGTGTTGCATCATGGTGTAATCTGCATGCTTATCGGCTTTCTGCAACAGGCGGGTTTTCAGGTTGTTTTTCGACGGAATCGCACCGCCCGACAGAATGTCGGCGATCTCCGGCTGCAGTTGCCAGCGTGCCAGTTGCCCGGCCAACAGATCCCACAGCACCTGCTCCAACTGACGATCACCGTCAGCCAGACGGAATAAGACTTCGGAAAGATGGTTGATCAACAGGCAATACGCCACACGCCGCCAGCCCTGTTCACGGCTGTACCAGACCGACTGGCGTGCCCGTTCTGACATCATCGCCAGATCGCTGGCCGCCCAGTGTTCGCTTGTCAGCTTAGTGCCTTCCAGATCCCGTACCCAGACAGCTGTTGGCAGATGGTTTTCCATCGCCAGCAACACATTTTGCAGATGTGGCTCGAACACCAGACCTTCGCTAAAGAAAGCCTCCAGCACCCCTGGCAGCAAAAGTGCCAGATAGCGTTCCAGCCATAGCAGACTGGCCTGCTGTAGGGAAATCGTCTGCGCTGCGCTGAGTTGCTGAATGACGACCTGCAATGGGCTATTTCCGTGGCGGTCGAGGGCAAACAGCGCGGCAGCAAGCCACGGTTGTTCATCACCCAGGTTCTCACGGTATAAAATGCCGAAGCACTCCTGCAGATGGCGCACCTCATCCGTTTCACCCGCTTGCGCCAGCACGGAGAAGTCCAGACTGCTTGCCCCCGGTTCGCGCATGATGTGAAAGCCCGGCGTTTGTGCTTCCAGGCGGGCAAAATGACTCTCCAGTAGTTCATTCAGCGCCACCGCGCTTTCCAATTCGTACCAGGCGTTTTTGCGCACGCAGTTAGTCAGGCGGACATGAATTGAACATTTCAGGTAGTACGGCAGATCGGCGCGATACAGCGTACGCACCGACGAAGTGGCAGCGAATGTCGGGCCGACCAGACCGAGCGGTGTGATCAACCCCGCATTGCACGCCCGGGCGTACAATGCCGACTCGGTTATATGGGACACTTCCCATGGATGGCACGGATAGCAGTGGTCGCCATTAAGCTGTTCGAGCATCGCTGTGATCGGCGCGCTGCCGCGCACCTGCAACAGCGAAGGATGGATACGAAACCAGAACAAAGGGAAACGTGCGGAGACTTCGGGTGAACAGGCCAGCAACGCCTGGGGCGTCAGGCCCTGACGGCTTTTCGGGCTGGGATGCATTGGATGCCCCCACAGCAGACTCTCCTCGCTGCGGATATACCCGTGTTGCCCGGTATTTTCCGGCAAATGTTGCAAAAACAAGCTGGCTACCTGAACGCTGTTCTCAATCTGGTCCATCAGTTCCAGATCCGGCAACTGACCGGTCTGATGCACCATATCGTTGACCAGAAACGCCATCGCCTCGCTGCAACGTATGGCACGCCATGAGCGGCCAAATTGTTTGATAAAAGGCGTGCCGGTAAAATCACCACGCCCGAGCAGGCTCCAGCGTGTAGCGCGGATGGCCAACAGTGTGCCATCCGACCCTGCCAGCTCAAGCAAAACGACCTCGCCGGACACCATGCGACTTGCCAGCGATAGCGGAATATTCCCCTGCCGCACCAGGCTGATACGTCCAGCAGGTCGGGCGAATTCACGAATATAGCAATTCAGCAGCGCTGTCAGACCAGCAAATTCCGCCTGCTCACGCTCTGGCGCGACTTTTGGCGTCAGTCGCGGGTGTTCACGAACTGCGAGTGATACGGACATAACCTGAACCTCGTAAGGATGAAAGAATAAAAATAGCGACGCCGCACAGTGCCGCTGTCGCTGACGCCAGATACGGCGTCAGCAGCGAGAAATGCACGACAAGCCAGCCCGAACTGATACCCGCAGCCACGCCAGCCCATTTACCAGCGGCATCGATTTGCCCAAACTGCCTACCCGCGTTGTGCTGGCGAATACTGTCACTCAACATCTGATTGGCACCGCTATAGGCCAGTAATATGCCGATGCCAAAAAGGGTGCGTGCCGCCAGCAGGGTTAGCGGACCTGCGATCTGTGTATGCCACACCGCGGCCAGCGCGATCAGCACCAACCCAGGCAGGAGGAACATGCTGCGGCCATTCAGCCGGTGCCACAGCGGCAACAACAGCAGATAGATCAGATGTGGCCAGCTGTAGAACACACCGATTAACACCTCCTGATGCAGCCAGTGCGCGGCATAGGGCAAAAAATAAGGAAAAGTGACTACCATGGCGAAATTGAACAAGAACTGCATGGTCCACAGCAGCAGCGGATTTTTGCCGCTGACCGCTTCTTTGGCGTGAGGGTTGGGTGAAATGGCCACGTCAGCGGGCAAGCGTAGACTGAGCAGCAATCCGCACAGCGGCAAAAAGGCTAATCCCAACCATAGACGCTGTCCGATATGAGGCAGCAGCATCAGAATGCCTCCCATCAGCGGCGGTGCACTCAACAACGCCAGACGCGCCGAGAACTGTGTCCAGTTGAGTGCTTTCGCCAGCGCATCACCGCGCATGTGCAGAGACAGATAACCGTTAGCCGCCGCCAGCGTGCCGCCAGCCAGACCCTGTAACGCAAGCGCCACAATCAGCCAGGGTAGCGAGGGGGCAATGCCAGCCAGAATAAACGCCAGCGTCAGCCCAACCAGTGCGCGCTGCAGCGACAGACGCCGACCGTAGCGATCGGCAAACCGCCCCCAATATGCCGATGAAAGTGCCGTCATCACCGCCGGTAAGCTGAACAGCACACCGGCCCACAGACTCTGCTCACCGATGCCAAACGCTGACAACAAACGCGGTAAATAGAGCGGCACGCCAAGTACGGTGAACGCCGCAAGAAAATGGCAAGCCAGCACCGCCATTAGCGTGCTGCGCATCAGCGATCGCCTCGCTGCAGGAAATTCGGTCCGCTCTGGCCGTAGAATTTGTTGATATCCGCCGCACCGGATGCCTGCTTACTCAGCAGGCTGCCACTCAGCATCAGGTATTTCACCGGCTGGGTTGCTGATGCAAACAACTGCTCTCTGGCAAAGGCGGTATCAACACCTTCACTGTCCAGCCGTGCCAGGCTGTTTTCCAGCGCACTTCGCAGCGTGTCATAAGCGGCTTCACGGTCGAGTAGCTTCGCCGCAGCAAGGCTCTCCAACACCGCCGCCAGGCACAGTTGTAGAGTTATAGTGATAAACATCTGCGCCAGCGATAGATCCTCCTGCACGCAAATACGCTCATCGCGCAGTTGCTGAACACGTTCCGCCAGCTGTGGACAGGCGGCTTTGAAGCGCTGCGGGAAAATGCGCGCGGCATCATTATCTTTCATCACCAGCGTCAGCGGCTCCCCTGGCGTCAGACTCAGGACCGCGTTTTGCTGGTTGGATTCCAGTGCAATACCGTAGCGCAGCCACAACGTCAGGTGCACATCCGCCATCAGCTGGCAGTACTCGCGCCACCAGCTGGCAGCATCCGGCATGCCTGGCTGTTCCAGCAGCGAAACGAGATATAGCCGTTCGTCCGGCAATGTGCTGCCGAGCGCCGCCACCGGTAACAACGTTTCGCCACTGCGCGGTGCGGCGTAGCGGCGTAGCAGGAACGCCAGTTGCTTATTTTCCGCCACATGGCCGCAGAAACGCTCATCCACGTGACGGTATTTGCCGCGCAACAGGCTGTCCTGTTCACCAATCGCCGACAGCACCTCGGCAAACCACTGCCCGTCGTACAGGGTGGACGCTTTAATCAGGCGGATGTTTTTCTGTCCGAGGGTGCGCATGCTGAGCGGCACTTTAAGGTGTTCGGTGGGATAATCCGCCAATTGAACGGTGCGTACCGACAGTGTCGGATAGACTTCAAGCCAGGCTTGCGGCGCAATGATCGCGCCGGCAGGCAGATCGCTCAGATGACGCAGTGTCAGCGGATGGAGAGGAATAAGCTCATAATCCTGCTGCAGTCGGGCATCCAACCCGACCTGCTGCGGCAGTGGCCACCAGGTGGGTTTTGCCTCCGGCACGGTGAGCGACAGCTGTCCGCGCGGCAGCGCCAGCCAACGCAGGTGGAACGACGGGCAAAACTCCGGCGCGTACTGACGCAGATCGTCCTCGCTGAAGCCAAACTTCGCGCGCGCCGTGGGGTAGTATGGATGATCGAGGAAACTCGCCAACTGATCGGCATGGCGCAGACGTTCGCCCCAGTGCATCGATGTCGGTGCACGCAGCAAGGCCTCACGTTGCGTGGCAAACGCCGTGGCACACAGTTCCCCCTGTATCACGGCGGCATCAGCTTCTTCTTTATAAGTAGCGAAAAGCTGACGGGTTTCATCCTGCTGATCGGGCATCAGCACAGCCAGCCAGTCGGTATAACCGGACTGTTGCTGCCAGCCTGTTAGGGTATGCACTTCCCAGTGCGGATAAATCGCCTGCCAGCGCTGCATATAATCGCTGGCACGTACCGCTAATCGCAGCTTGTGCTGCGCCGCCTGATAAACCAGCCACTGCTGATCATCCTGTTCGGTAATGCGGCCTGTACTTACCAGACCGCCAACGTCTTCGCGCAGGCTGGCATTGATGATGCGCAGCGTGATGTAATCGTGCTGGTTCATTACGCAACCTCCCATTTCAGTGCCGCTAAAGTGCAGGCAGTGAGTTGCTCCAGTTGCGCAGTATCGCTGGCTTCAAGATAAAGGACGCCGAGGTAATCTTTATTGGAATGAGTCAGTTCAATGCGTTCGCCCTGCGCTTTTAACGGGCGATAACGTAACCCCGGTGCGGCGGCGGGCTGTGGTGCAAGCTGTAACGTGCCGCTCTGTTGCGCCACCAGATAGTGGATCAGCGCTTCCCCCCGCGCTGGTTTCACTGGCGGCAGCGGCTCACCGAGATGCAGGCACAGAATCGGCGTGAACCAGCCTTCCGGCAGCAGGCGTTCAAGCAGAAATTCGCGTCCATCACCAATGCTGCGATAGTTGATCTCCACCAGCACGGGCCCCTTATCGGTAACGATAAACTCGCTGTGACAGACGCCAAAACCGACACCAAACTGGCGCAGTTGATCTAATGCCTGCTGTTTCCAGCGCACGCTGTGCTCACCGCCCCAGCGCGCGGCCATTTCAACAAAATGTGGTGGTGGGGAGAGTTCGACATCGAAGCCACCGACCGCCACCAGCTCGTTACCGTCACCCAGCGTTTCCAACGTGAACAGCGGGCCTTGCATAAATGCTTCGACCAGCAGCGTCTGACGCGACGACAGCGACGCGAGATAGTGCTGGCAGCTGGCGAGATCGTCCAGCAAACGCACATCCATTGAAGCCACCCCCTGACCCGGCTTGATCACCACAGGCCAGGGCCAGTTGGCGTGCGGCGCTTCGTTGGGCAGCAGTTGGCTTGACCACACCGACGGCAGTCCATGCGCCTGTAACCGTTGGCGCATACGCCACTTTTCTTTCGCGGCATAGCAAATTTGCCAGTTTTTAGCTGGCAGCCCGAGCGCCGTGGCGGCAATGGCCGTGGCGGTTTGCAGGTGATCGCTATTGGAGAACAATGCGGCAGGTGTAATGCCCCACTCGGTCAGCGCATCGAGGATTGAAAGCGGGTTAAACACCTCACACTCAATCACGCAGACGTTGTCATCCAGCACCTGATTGTGTGCCATAGCGTGGTCGGTGAGCAGCACCACCGGATAACCGAGACGCTGCGCCGCAGGGATAAAGCCTTCGATCACCGCCGCGTTAACGACGTGACTAATGATTACATAGGGCTTGTGGTTGAGCATGTGCATACCTGTTTTGGTTTCAGAAACTAAGGATTAGGGGAAACAAAATCGGTGAGGTGTTGTTTCAGGGTGCGAAACAGGAAGCCGCGGTCTTCGCCGCATAGCCAGCAATCAATACCCTGACTACGCCAAAACTGTTGCTGTTGCGGTGTGCGGGGATTAGCACAGAAACGCTTCCCTGCGGCGATACAGCGGCTGGCAAGTAAGCGGATATGCATTTCAACATCAGGATGCGACGGTTGCGGGCCGAGCTGCATACTCATTGCCAGGTCCAGTGCTCCTTCCATCACCAGTGTCACTTGCGGAATACGCAGGATTTCATCGATGGCGTCAATGCCGGGCACCGTCTCAATCATGGGTACCAGCCACAACTTCTCATTCGCATGGCCGATGTAATCGCCGAGCGGCATCGTGCCAAAACCAGTGACACTGCCACCGGTGATGCCGCGCGTACCCAACGGCGGGAAGAACATCGCATCACAAAGCGCACTCACTTGTTGTGCATTTTCGGTACGTGCCAGCACAATGCCATGCGCACCCATATCGAGAATGCGGCCGGCGCGCGGAATGTCATCCACAGTGATACGCACCAGAGGAATACACCCCTTGAGTTGCCCCAGCTGAATGCAGTGGCTTAACAGTGTTTCGTTGTGTGGTAAGTGTTCCAGGTCAAGCAGAACGAAGTCATAACCCGCGGTAGCAATCATGTCCACAATAGTCGGATGCGGAACGGAGTTGAGGATGCCATACAGCGCTGATTGCGACTGCAGGCGTTCATCAGGTGAAGTCAGAGAAATCATGCGAAACCCATTTAATAATGCTTATCGTTTGCATTATCATTACCATTCTGTCGATCTTTTTCAAATGATTTGACAAGAATAGTTAACTATATTCACTGTGTGACGGTGACTTATCTACCTTAACTTGTGTGGCTGGATTACCTGAACCCTAAGGTATCTCCACGATATTTAGACGTAATTCCCCTTTAACGACGATAACGTGCATCAACATCACGTTAGAAAAACTTCAACAGCGGATTTTTCAAAAAGAGAAAAGATTAATGAGAGGCAAGTGGCTTTTACTGTTTTCTATCCTGTTTTGGCCCGTGTCCGGCATGGCAAAGCCGGTCACCGTCACCGATCTTGCCGGGCGAAATGTGACGCTCAATGCCCCGGCAACACGCATCATACTGGCCGATAGTCGCATGCTACTGACGATGAGTTTGTTGCATCCTGGCGATGCGCTGAAAGGGATTGTGGCCTGGGACGACTCGTTAAAAACCCGTGCGCCCGATATGGCCCGCTACTTTGCTCGTCAATACCCACGGTTAAGCGATATTCCTGTATTTATCAATCCGTATCGCAGTACGTTCAGCGTTGAGCAGGCGATGACGTTAAAACCGGATTTGGTGGTGTTTGATATCGGTATCCTGGCGAAATTGCGCGGCGAAGGTACGCTGGCACTACTGGAAAAGAGTGGCATCCCGGTGATCTTTATCGACTTCCGCCACAAGCCACTGACCAACACACCGGTCAGTCTGCGCCTGCTGGGGACAGTGACCGGCGAAACCCAGAATGCCGAACGTTTTATTCAGCGCTGGAATCAATTGCTGGCGCGTACCCAGGAACGCATTGCGGCAATCCCACAAGATCAGTGGCCTGGCGTGGTGTTTGAGAATCATGCAGGGATGAGCGGCATGAATTGCTGCGCGGTATTTGGTCGTGATAGTTTCGGCGAGTTCATTCCAGCCGCCGGTGGGCGCAACCTGATTGCCGATAAGGTGCCGCCACAAGGCGCGGACATTAGCCCGGAGTTGCTGATCGTTGCACGACCGGATATTTATCTGATGAGTGGAGCGGACTGGAGCCAGCGCGGTAGGACGTCGCTGGCCGTTCCCCTCGGTTATGACGCGACGCGAGCAACTACCCTGCCACGTTTGCAGGCACTCATGCAGCGTCCCATGTTGAGTGTATTGCCTGTGGCAAACGGGCATCGCGTCATGGCCATCTACCATCAATTCTACGACAGTCCATTCAACGTCGTGGCGCTGGAGGCAATGGCTAAACTGTTCCATCCGCAGTCATTTGCCGATGTGGATCCGCAAGCCGATCTTGAAGCACTCTATCGTGATTTTGTCGGCATGCCCTATCGCGGCTTGTTTTTCATCCAGCTATAAAAACTAAGCCCGCTCAGTGCGAGCGGGCTTATCAGGTTTAGAATTTCACGCTAACACCCGCGGTCACTGAACGGCCTGGCGCTGGTTGGCGTCCCCACGGACTGGTATCAACGCCACGGAACCAGTAGTCACGATTGAACAGGTTGTTCACCCCAATATAACCATTCATTACCGTGCTGCCAGATTTATACAAATCGCGGCTCACTTGCGTGTTCCACACCCAGTAAGACGGCATCTCGCCAACCGAACCGGTGCTGTTTTCGCTTACCGAGTTTGCTGCATCAGCAAAGGATTTACTAAAGTAGTAACTCGCCAGTGATAGTGTCGTACCGCGCCATTCATAGCTGCCATCCAGCGTCAGTTGGGTGCGGGAAGCATAGGGCACCTCTTTGCCACGGTTGACACCGTTACGCTGCTCCGCTTGCAAATAGGCATAACCGGCGTGCAGTTTCAGCCCGTCGACCGCTGCCGGGCTCCAGAAACCTTCCAGCTCCACGCCCTGATGACGAGTGCGGCCAATGTTCAGGTAGCTGTCAGAGGTGCTGTCATAGGAAATCTGATCTTTATAATCGATACGATACAGGCCCGCATGCAGACTGAGGTTGTCCATGGGCGTGTAGCGCACGCCACTTTCATAGTTCCATGCCAGTTCTGAGCTGACATCCCCGCCCTTCACAATCTGTGTCACTTGCGCGGGACGCAAACTCTTTTGCATATCAGCATACAGGAACCACTCTGGTGCCAACTGATAGCCAACGGTCAACCCCGGCAGCCACTGTGTATCCGGCGAAGAAGTACGCTGGCCGCTCTTTTTATCCACATATTTTTCACTGACGTTCTCGTAGCGCATGCCCGGCGTAATGGTCAGGGTATCGCCAAACAATTTCACGGCGTTACTGATATACCCCGCCCAGGCTTTATCATCAAAATTCCAGTCGCGCGTCACCGTCGTGACCCCGGTCGCCAGCGCCTGCTGACGCACCTGATAGTCCACTTTTTCGCTGACGAAACGACCACCGATGATCCATTGTTGGTTCACCTTGTCACCATCGACATCCAGGCTAATACGGGGCTCGGTACCCCATACTTTGAAATTACGTGGGGAGTTTTGCACGATATCGGCAGGCAGCGCCGGGTTGAAGTTCTGCCCCGGAATTTTACTCATCCCAACATGGAAATCACGGTCTGATTCATGACCGAAGAACATCCAGTTAAATTCCGCCGAATCGATGAAACCGAGCGATCCCAACTGCTGGTTGTATACCGCGCTGTATCGCTTCGTGTGGCCGTCATAATCATCATACGGACGAGTACTTTGACGGCGATCGCTCAGATAATCCTCAGTGGAAAGCGCACCGGCCAGATCGGCATGCGCGTCATAGTACTGATAAGAAAGATTTAACGTGGTGTCTTCATTGATATTCCACAGGCCGCGCACGCGGAAGTTCTGTACTTTACTGTCACTGTGCTCGCGGAACGAACTGCCTTTCACCTGGTTGGCCTCCACCTGCAGCCCGAAATCATCATTCAGCATGCCGCCAGTCCGTAGATAGGTATCCCACAGATTTCGCCCTTTACCGTAGAAGGTAGCGCGCTCACCGATTTCATTTTCCCATTTCACAGGGATAGGCTTACTGATCAGGTTGATCACGCCGCCGACGTTATTCGGGCCATACTGCACCGCTGCACCGCCGCGCACTACGTCAATGCGGTCGATGGTAGAGAACGTCACCGGGAATAACGACATCCCTTCCTGACCGTAGGGTGCTAGCGCCAGCGGAATACCGTCCTCAAGGATCTGTGCGCGACCGCTACGGCTATCATAAAGGCCGCGAACCGCGATCTGCGGCAACACGCCAGTGCCCGTTTCGTCCTGAATTTTCACGCCAGGAACGCGTTGTAACGCGTCATCCAGCGTGCGATTCGCGCCTTTCTGCAATTGGTCGTTGTTAATCACGGTCCGGCTACCAGCCCAGGTTTTCACCTCTTCGGCGCGCGAGTCCCCAAGCACGTTACCGGATACCACGATAGTTTGATCTGCTGCGTAAGCGAATTTTCCTGCCAGAATCACGGCGAGCGCCGAGGCTATCTTGTTATATTTCATCTTCAACCCTGAATGGTAATGTATGTAATTGGTAATGGTTTTGATTAACATTACCATTATCAAACAGAGGTTGACATATCCTTACGTTCAGTAAACTCATGTCAAGAATTTTTTTTGAACATTATTCTTCGATTAGCCAATATGATTTTTACAGAATGAGGATGGAAACCGAGGTTTTCCGCAGCCTGTAATGCCTTTGAGGGGAAATGTTCGAT
>NZ_JAFMOS010000510.1 GCF_019049755.1 Rahnella perminowiae | reverse complement strand
TTTAGTTGCCGAGTCAAACTTTTGTGCATAAATAGAACAGCAAAAGTTTAGGCTTTTTAGTGAACGGATGCTGGCTCTATAAATAAAAAACCGGCAGTAAATCCTGCCGGTTTTAAAGGATTCATCGTGTCAGTGGATCAGGCTTTCGACCAGTGGCGACGTTTGGCGACTTGCAGCTTTTCATATGCGCCAAGCAGCGCCTGATGGGCAGGTAATGCTTTCAGCTCAGGGTCGACAGCAAACAAACTGTGGAAACGGACTTCTCCACTGATAGCCGCTGAAGCATCCTCAACCGCTTTCTGACCATACATTTTCACGAAAGCGTTATAGTACTGAGCCGGCTCGCGTTCTGCTTCCAGAGAGAGTTGCAGCAGGGTTTGCAGGCAGCGGTAATAATTGTTGCGCTCATCGCTGTAAACAGAAGAGTTGAACTCATGCGACCATTCAGCCCACGTCAGCGCCTGATCCAAATCACCACCGGCCAGTGCCAACATAGATTTCAGCTCACCGACACGTAAGGTATACCAGCCGTTGTCTTTGCCGCTGGCAATACCCAGCAGTTCACGAACACGGGTAAAATCATCCAGACCTTCATCATCAAGCTGTGTGATCATCTCAAGATAGGTTTCTTTTGGCAGATCACTGTCTGGTAATGCCAGCAGTTGATCACGCAGATGCGCACCCATGCTGTTATTTGCCAGCAGTAAATCTTCAGCAGGATAAATGTCAGACATGCCCGGAACGATAATACGGCAGGCATAAACATCCAGATGCTCGTAATCGGCGATATACACTTCAGCATCTTCTTTATCGAAGATAGCCATGAGGGTCGCAAATTCTTCTTCAGTGGTACCGCTGAAGCTCCAGTCAGCAAACGGATAGTCGGCGTCCTGCTTGAACATATCCCACGAAATCAGACCGCTTGAATCGATGAAATGGGTTTCAAGGTTGGCATGTTCGGCAACTTCTTCATCGTCGAAAGTCGGTGCGGTGAAGACATCCAGATCTTTCAGGCTGCGGCCCTGCAGCAGCTCAGTCACCGTACGTTCCAGTGCTACGCCAAAATCAGGGTGTGCGCCAAAGGAGGCGAAACAGGTGCCGTTAGCCGGATTGAACAGAACCACACAAATGACCGGATAATTGCCGCCCAGCGAGGCGTCATAAGAAAGGATAGGGAAACCTTCTTCTTCCAGTTTTGCGATGGCTTCAACCACACCAGGATAGCGCGCCAGAACCTCCGAAGGGATTTCAGGCAGACTAATTGATTCAGCAATAATACGGTTTTTCACATAACGCTCGAAGACTTCTGACAGCCCCTGTACCCGAGCTTCATTGGCAGTGTTGCCTGCTGACATGCCGTTGGAAACGTAGAGATTACCGATGATATTCATCGGAATATAAACAGTTTGCAGATCCGACTGACGGGTAAACGGCAGGGCACAAATACCACGATCAGGATTGCCGGATTGCAGGTCGATCAGATCACTGGCCACCAGTTCTTTATCGGCATCATAAAATGCATGCAGGCGCTCATCCAGAATACCCACCGGCAGGCTGTCGTCTTCCGGAAGCGGGAACCACTTCTCGTTCGGATAATGAACGAAATCACCCTTAGCGATTTCTTTGCCCAGATAGAAATCCGCGAAGAAATAGTTAGTCGACAGACGCTCAAAGTATTCACCCAAAGCAGAAGCCAGTGCGGCTTTCTTGCTGGCACCTTTACCGTTGGTGAAGCACAGCGGGCAGTCGCGATCGCGAATGTGCACTGACCAGACGTGGGGAACCGGATTCAGCCACGAAGCTTCTTCGATATTAAAGCCAAGATCGGTGAGTTTTTGTTGGAAGCGGGAAATGGAGTCTTCCAGCGCCGCGTCTTTACCAGGAATAAAAGTTTGGGTCATTGAGTTCACTTTTGAGCGTGCTAAAAACGCGCAATGATACGGGGTTTTGCGCATGAGCTCCATGTATTCGTGTTAAGAATGTAATCGCGTTGTAACGCGCTTAGCTTATCGGCGAATCTGGTAACCACTGGCGGATCTCTGCTTCAGACAGCATGAAGATGTCGGACCGGGGAGGTCGGCAGGTATAATGGTTAGAGGACGCTTATGCTCACGATGCCTGTCATCGGTGTAGCCTGATTAAATCCTTCAAAGTCGGGTAAAAGCTGCTTATTCAAGGTGCCAGAATATCACCTGGGTGAGGGCGCTGAGCACGGTGCGGGTGTGAACAGATAATCCTGTAAAATCAGCTTTCCAGGGAGGAATGAACCTTGTGACCAACTTCTCATCGCTGTTTATCAGTTCATGATCAATAACCGTTGCAGACTGCTTGTCCCGGATGATAAAACCGTTAAATTAATGATTACTATGTGGCTGTCTCAGAGAAGTGGTGAGGGGAAATGACTCAGGTTTATAATTTTAGTGCAGGCCCGGCAATGATCCCGGCTGAAGTGTTGCGTCGTGCAGAACAGGAACTTTGTAACTGGCACGGACTGGGTACCTCGGTGATGGAAATCAGTCACCGCAGCAAAGAATTTATCCAGGTGGCTGAAGAATCCGAAAAGGATATCCGTGACCTGCTGAATATTCCCTCGAACTATAAAGTGCTGTTCTGTCATGGTGGCGCACGTGCGCAATTTGCCGCAGTACCTATGAACCTTTTGGGCGATAAATCCTCCGCTGACTATATCGACGGTGGTTACTGGGCACACAGCGCAGTCAAAGAAGCGCAAAAATATTGCACGCCTAACGTGATTGACGTTAACGCCACGATCGATGGCAAACGTGGTATTTTGCCAATGAGCGAATGGAAACTGAGTGCAGATTCTGCCTACGTTCATTACTGTCCGAATGAAACCATTGATGGTATCGCTATCGATGAAATGCCTGATTTTGGTGACAAAATCGTGGTAGCCGATTATTCATCCTGCATCCTCTCCCGCCCGATTGATGTCAGCCGCTTTGGGGTAATTTATGCCGGTGCGCAGAAAAATATCGGTCCTGCGGGGCTGACCTTGGTTATCGTCCGCGAAGATCTGTTGGGTAAAGCGCGCACAGAATTGCCTTCTATCCTCGATTATACCGTTCTGGCTGAGAACGATTCTATGTTCAATACTCCGCCAACGTTCGCGTGGTATTTGTCAGGCATGGTGTTCAAATGGTTGAAAGAACAGGGTGGCCTGCGTGAGATGGAAAAACGCAACCGCGCAAAAGCCGAACTGTTGTATGGCGCCATTGACCATACCGGTTTCTATCGCAACCCTGTCGCCGATGCGAACCGTTCGTGGATGAACGTTCCTTTCCAGATGGCGGACGCCTCTCTGGATAAACTGTTCCTTGATCAGGCGCAGGAAGCGGGTCTGCATGCATTAAAAGGCCATCGTGTGGCTGGTGGTATGCGCGCATCTATTTATAATGCGATGCCTGTTGAAGGCGTAAAAGCACTGACCGACTTTATGGCTGAATTCGAAAAACGTCACGGTTAAGTGTGCTGGCTTCCGGGCCCGCAGAATGCTTGAGTAAGAAGCCTTAAAAATGACCCCGGCTCAATGTCCGGGGTCATTTTATGAAAAAAAGAATTGGAGAAAGCGTGGAATCCCTGACATTACAACCTGTTGCGCTGGTTAACGGCAGCATCAATTTACCGGGCTCAAAAAGTGTTTCTAATCGCGCACTTTTGCTGGCTGCTTTTGCACAGGGCACTACCCGCCTGACTAACCTGCTCGACAGCGACGATGTGCGCCATATGCTGACAGCACTGACTCAGTTGGGCGTCACGCATCATTTATCTGCGTCCAGGACAGAGTGTGAAATCGAAGGTCTGGGCACGGCTTTTTCCAATGCTAAAGGTCTGGAGCTGTTTCTGGGGAATGCCGGTACCGCTATGCGTCCGCTGGCTGCGGCGTTGTGCCTGGGTGAGCAGGATGTGGTGCTGACCGGTGAGCCGCGCATGAAAGAGCGTCCGATCGGGCATCTGGTCGATGCGCTTCGTCAGGGCGGTGCACAGATTGATTACCTTGAGCAGGAAAACTATCCGCCTCTTCGCCTGCGCGGTGGCTTTAGTGGTGGTGACGTCAGTGTCGATGGCAGCGTTTCAAGCCAGTTCCTGACGGCGCTGTTGATGACAGCCCCGCTGGCAGGTAACGACACTACCATTCAGATTAAAGGTGAACTGGTTTCCAAACCTTATATCGATATCACGCTGAACCTGATGAAAACCTTTGGTATTGACGTCGAAAATCACGGATACCAGAAATTCAGCATCAAAGGCCGTCAGCAGTATGTGTCTCCGGGTTCCTATCTGGTCGAAGGCGATGCGTCTTCTGCGTCCTATTTTCTGGCCGCTGCGGCGATTAAGGGCGGTACGGTTCGCGTGACCGGAATCGGCAAAAACAGTATGCAGGGCGATATTCGTTTTGCAGATGTACTGGAAAAAATGGGTGCGACTATCCACTGGGCTGAGGATTACATCGAATGTACCCGCGGTGAACTTAAAGGCATTGATATGGATATGAACCATATTCCGGATGCAGCAATGACCATTGCTACTGCGGCGTTGTTTGCCGAAGGTCCGACGACGCTACGTAATATTTATAACTGGCGTGTTAAAGAGACTGATCGACTGACGGCGATGGCGACTGAGTTGCGTAAGGTCGGAGCAACAGTGGAAGAGGGCGAAGATTACATTCGCATTGATCCGCCTCATTCGCTGAGGTCTGCCGACATTGGCACCTATAATGATCACCGGATGGCGATGTGTTTTTCGCTGGTGGCCTTATCTGATACGCCGGTGACCATTCTTGATCCGAAGTGTACCGCGAAAACGTTCCCTGACTATTTTGAACGTCTGGCAGCAATCAGCACACTGGCATAACTTTTCACGAGGTTGCCCTTGTATAAACGGACATCCAGGATGTCCGTTTTTTTATTTTTCAGGCTCAGAACCGTCCGCTTTTTAGGCAACTGAAAAATGTGGGGTAACAGTTGCAGCAAAGGCAGCGTATAATGCCGCTCCTGAATTAGTCCTGTGAGACTAATGAAGCGGGTATCCCCCACCGAAAGGAGACAAAAATGACGGCTTTAGCCCCGGTAATCACCGTTGATGGGCCAAGTGGTGCAGGCAAAGGTACGTTGTGTAAAGCGCTTGCCGAGGCCTTTAACTGGCATCTGCTGGATTCCGGCGCGATTTACCGCGTTTTGGCGCTGGCAGCTTTGCATCATCAGGTTGATATTGTCTCAGAAGAGGCGTTAGTTCCGCTTGCCGCACATCTCGACGTTCGTTTTGTGGCTCAGGACGGGCAATTGCACGTTATTTTAGAAGGTGAGGATGTTACCAATGAAATCCGCACCGAAACGGTAGGCAATACTGCGTCTCAGGCGGCGGCGTTCCCCCGTGTTCGTGAGGCATTATTGCGCAGGCAGCGCGCATTTCGCGATGCGCCGGGTCTGATTGCTGATGGCCGCGATATGGGTACGGTGGTTTTCCCTGATGCACCGGTGAAGATATTTCTGGATGCCAGTTCGGAAGAACGTGCAAACAGAAGAATGCTACAGTTGCAGGAAAAAGGCTTTAGTGTTAACTTTGAACGGCTTTTAGCCGAGATCAAAGAACGCGATGACCGTGATCGTAACAGGCCTATCGCGCCTTTAGTGGCTGCTTCCGATGCACTGTTGCTGGATTCAACCAGTATGTCTATCGACGAAGTCATCGAAAAAGCACTGGCTTATGCCACAGAAATTCTAGGATTACCGCAAAAACAAACCCGGTAATCTGGCCTTAATCTGGTGCTGAAGAATATTCAGTGCCGGTTTTGGCTATAGTTTTTTTTAACCTCGCCGCAAGGATCTGTAGCGGGGCATTTGAAACAACCCCATCCAGCAGGACGCCAGATGGACGTTAAACTTAAGAACCTAAAGATTATCAACATGACTGAATCTTTTGCTCAACTCTTTGAAGAATCCTTAAAAACAATCGAAACCCGTCCTGGTTCCATCGTTCGTGGTGTTGTTGTGTCTATCGACAAAGATATCGTACTGGTTGACGCCGGTCTGAAATCTGAGTCTGCAATCCCGGCAGAACAATTCAAAAACGCACAGGGCGAACTGGAAATCCAGGTTGGCGACGAAGTTGATGTTGCGCTGGACGCTGTTGAAGACGGCTTCGGTGAAACTCTGCTGTCCCGTGAAAAAGCTAAACGTCATGAAGCTTGGATCACGCTGGAAAAAGCTTACGAAGAATCTGCAACTGTTACCGGTGTTATCAACGGTAAAGTTAAAGGCGGTTTCACTGTTGAGCTGAACGGTATCCGTGCGTTCCTGCCAGGTTCACTGGTAGACGTTCGTCCTGTTCGCGACACGCTGCATCTCGAAGGCAAAGATCTTGAGTTCAAAGTCATCAAACTGGACCAGAAACGCAACAACGTTGTTGTTTCCCGTCGTGCAGTAATTGAGTCTGAGAACAGCGCAGAGCGCGATCAACTGCTGGAAAACCTGCAGGAAGGCATGGAAGTTAAAGGTATCGTTAAGAACCTCACTGACTACGGTGCATTCGTTGATCTGGGCGGCGTTGATGGCCTGCTGCACATCACTGACATGGCTTGGAAACGTGTTAAACACCCAAGCGAAATTGTTAATGTTGGCGATGAAATCACTGTTAAAGTTCTTAAATTTGACCGTGAACGTACCCGTGTATCACTGGGTCTGAAACAACTGGGCGAAGATCCTTGGGTCGCTATCGCTAAACGTTACCCAGAAGGTACTAAACTGACGGGTCGCGTGACTAACCTGACTGATTACGGCTGCTTCGTAGAAATCGAAGAAGGCGTTGAAGGTCTGGTTCACGTTTCTGAAATGGACTGGACTAACAAAAATATCCACCCATCTAAAGTGGTTAACGTGGGCGATGTTGTTGAAGTTATGGTTCTGGATATCGACGAAGAACGTCGTCGTATCTCCCTGGGCCTGAAACAATGCAAAAACAACCCATGGCAGCAATTCGCAGAGACCCACAACAAGAACGACCGTGTTGAAGGTAAAATCAAGTCAATCACTGACTTCGGTATCTTCATTGGTCTGGATGGCGGCATCGACGGCCTGGTTCACCTGTCTGACATCTCCTGGAACGTTGCAGGCGAAGAAGCAGTACGTGAATACAAAAAAGGCGACGAAATCGCAGCTGTGGTTCTGCAAGTTGATGCAGAACGTGAACGTATCTCCCTGGGCGTGAAGCAACTGGCTGAAGATCCATTCAATAACTACCTGTCTGTTAACAAGAAAGGTACTATTGTTACTGGTAAAGTCACAGCAGTTGACGCCAAAGGTGCTACAGTTGAATTAGCTGGCGGCGTAGAAGGTTACCTGCGCGCTTCAGAAGCTTCTCGCGACCGTATTGAAGACGCAACTCTGGTTCTGAGCGTTGGTGATGAAGTTGAAGCTAAATTCACCGGTGTTGATCGTAAGAACCGCGTAGTAAGCCTGTCCGTCCGTGCTAAGGACGAAGCAGACGAGAAAGATGCAATCGCTGTTGTTAACAACAAACCAGACGAAAGCAACTTCTCTAACGCTATGGCTGAAGCGTTCAAAGCGGCAAAAGGCGAGTAATGACGGGGGGCGGCTCAGTCGCCCCGAAACGGTAGTTTAGCTGCAAAGCTTGGAGGTACTATGACCAAGTCTGAACTTATTGAAAGACTTGCTGGCCAGCACTCTCATATCCCGGCGAAAGCTGTTGAGGATGCAGTGAAAGAGATGCTTGAGCATATGGCTGCAACCTTGGCTGATGGTGAACGCATCGAAATCCGTGGGTTTGGCAGTTTTTCTCTTCACTACCGTGCTCCGCGTGTTGGGCGCAACCCTAAAACTGGCGATAAAGTCGAGCTGGACGGCAAGTATGTTCCTCACTTTAAACCAGGTAAAGAGTTGCGCGACCGCGCGAATATTTACGGCTAAGGCTTGCGCCTGGACGTAAATGTCTGCCTATAGCGAACGTAAAACGGTACCTTTCCAGGTGCCGTTTTTTTTGCCTTACGACTAATGAATTGATCTCTCTTTCAATTCTGATCACAAAATATTTGCGTAACGTCTCCCAGCGTTTCGGTCTCCTGCTTGTCTCTTCTTCGCGTGAAAACCATACTCCGGCACGAAAATATGTCTGAACAACGTGAAGGAAGTAAAACATCAAAATCTCACTGGACGAGGCTGCTTTAGCGGTTATTGCCGGCATGATGCCGCTGCTCATTTTTTCTGAACTCCCCAGCGTTATTCAACGGGTTATGCTGTGTCTTTGTGCATTCTGTTGTTTCAGACTACATCACAGAATATTCAGCCTGATAGCGATCGGTCTGCTGAGTCTCAGTTGGGCTTCATTTCAGGGCGATATTCAACTTCATCAGATTTCAGCGCTTCAGGGCACAAAACGGCATGTTATCGCAGCGGTAGAAAGTATTAATCTCGGGAACACCAGCACGTCCTCTGTACTCTTCAAGATTGAAAAAGTTGAAGGTAAAATCCTCTTTCCACCGATCATGTTCCGCACTAACTGGGATGAGGGAGGGCAAGAACTTTTTGCGGGTCAGCGCTGGGATATGACCGTCAGCTTGCGTCCCGTCCATAGCATGCTCAATGAAGGCGGATTTGATGCCCAGCGCTGGGCGCTGGCTCAGCATGCGCCATTGACAGCAACGGTCCGCCACAGTCAGCCAGTTGACGCGAAAAGTTCGCTTCGTCAGCAGTTTATTCAGCGGGTGCAGCAGAAGATGCCGCTGATGGAAAATACGCCTGTGCTGATCGCACTGGCCTTTGGCGAAAAAGGATTAATAGAGAGGGCAGATAAGCTGCTGTTGCAACAGACGGGCATCGCCCATCTGGTGGCGATATCAGGTTTACATATCTCCGTGGCGGCATTATTCGGATGGTGGCTGGCACGTGGCATACAGTTTTTGATGCCGGTAAAGATGATTGACTATCGCTTTCCGTTATTGGTGAGCGTCGCTTTTCTGCTGACCTACACCTGGCTTTCCGGAGGCAACGCACCTGCAGTTCGTGCAGCGTTAGCGGTATCGATGTGGATCCTGCTGCGTCTGTTCCGTGTCCGCTGTCATCCGTGGCAGATATGGCTTTGGGTGGTTGCCATGCTTTTGCTGGCCGATCCTATGAATTTATTATCTGACAGTTTCTGGTTGTCATGCTTTGCCGTGGGGGCACTGGTTTTCTGGTTTCAGTGGGCACCTTTGCCGGCAATGTTTCAGCAGGCATGGTATTGGGCATTTTGCCGCTGGGGACATTTGCAGGTGGGGATGACGCTTCTACTCTGGCCCCTGCAGGTCTGGATTTTCCATGGCATGAACCTCTTTTCGTTTCCGGCCAATATGTGGGCCGTGCCGGTTGTTTCGCTGTTCACCGTCCCGCTGGTATTACTGGCCTTGTTGATGAGCGCCGTGCCCTATACATTAGGAGGTTACGTCCAGGCTGTGCTCTGGCAACTGGCTGACGTTACCCTGAGGCTGGCCCTGTGGGGGGTTAAAGCATTACCTGACGGCTGGACCCCATTGAGTGAATCCTTTCTGGTCGTGAGCCTGATGGGATGGCTGGTGCTATTGTGCTGGCGGATTTGCCCGTTGAGATATTGTTTTTCACTTTTGCTGTCTCTTTTCGCGATTTCTTTCGTCTGGATGAACAGAAATCCACCAGAGCGCTGGCGGATTGATATGCTTGATGTCGGGCACGGCTTGTCTGTTCTTATCAGCAAAAATGGCAAAGGTGTTCTTTATGATACCGGCAACAGGTGGGAAGGCGGATCAGCCGCTGAACAAAATATTATTCCGTTTTTAAACTGGAAGAATATCCAGCTGGAACAGATAATTATCAGTCATGATGACAAAGATCACCGGGGTGGGTTAACCGTATTGCAAAACCGATACCCTGCTGCCAGCGTACGTGAAAGTACCCTTTCTGATCAGCATCATCTGAAATGTATCGCGGGCGAGCAATGGCGGTGGCAGGGGTTGGATTTTGAAGTGTTGTGGCCAGAGAAAATGTCCGGCGATGCCCGGAATAACGACAGCTGTGTTATCCGCATTGATGATGGTTCATTCAGTTTGCTGCTGACCGGCGATATTGAAGCTGAAACGGAAAAAGCGCTGGTCAGGAAGTTGCGAAACACATTACGAGCCACGGCACTTCAGGTCCCTCATCATGGCAGCAATACTTCATCGATACCCCCTTTTCTACGGGCAGTCAAGCCGGTTATCGTACTGGCATCAGCCTCCCGTTTTAATAAATGGCATCTGCCGGCACATAAAGTTGTTAGCAGATACAACAAAGCGCGTTATGACTGGCATTCAACATCTGTATCGGGTCAACTCAGCCTCTTCATTTTTGATGATTATTGGACAATTAAAGGCTTACGCGAGCAATTAATCCCCCGTTGGTACCACCGCCAGTTTGGAGTATCTGCAGATAATGAGTAGAATAGACCGCTATTTCTTTCGATGCTGGTTGATATTGCATGATGAACGATAAAGATCTCTCCACATGGCAGACATTCCGTCGTCTGTGGCCGATGATCACACCTTTTAAAGCCGGGCTGATCGCTGCGGCTATTGCGCTGGTCGCAAACGCCGCCAGTGATACTTTCATGCTGTCTTTGCTGAAGCCGCTACTTGATGACGGTTTTGGTAAAGCTGACCGCTCCATACTACTTTGGATGCCCCTGGTCGTTATCGGTCTGATGATTGTGCGCGGTATCAGTGGCTATATTTCGAGTTACTGCATTTCATGGGTTTCGGGCAAAGTCGTGATGCATATGCGTCGCCGTCTGTTTGGTCACATGATGAGAATGCCCGTGGCATTCTTTGACCAGCAATCCACGGGTACCTTACTTTCCCGTATTACTTATGATTCCGAGCAGGTCGCGTCTTCGTCTTCCAGTGCGCTGGTGACTGTTGTACGAGAGGGGGCGTCAATCATTGGTCTGTTTGTGATGATGTTCTATTACAGCTGGCAGCTTTCTGTAATCCTGTTAGTGATTGCGCCGATTGTTTCTGTTGTTATCCGCGTGGTGTCTAAACGATTCCGTAATATCAGTAAGACAATGCAAAACACCATGGGGCAGGTGACGACCAGTGCAGAACAGATGCTGAAAGGGCATAAAGAAGTATTGATCTTCGGTGGTCAGAAAGTTGAAACCGCGCGTTTTGATAAAGTGAGTAACCGTATGCGCCAGCAAGGTATGCGCATGGTTTCCGCCTCTTCAATTTCAGACCCGATTATTCAGTTGATCGCTTCTCTGGCACTGGCATTTGTGTTGTATGCGGCAAGCTTCCCGTCGGTGATGGAAACGCTTAGTGCGGGTACTATCACCGTTGTGTTCTCTTCTATGATTGCCCTGATGCGCCCCTTGAAGTCACTGACTAACGTGAACTCCCAGTTCCAGCGCGGTATGGCAGCTTGTCAGACGCTGTTCTCCATTCTGGATATGGAACAGGAAAAAGATGAGGGCAAACTGGAAGTCAAACGCGTAAAAGGTGATGTCGAGTTTAAAAACGTGACCTTCACTTATCCGGGGCGTGATATTCCTGCTTTGCGTAATATTTCCTTCAGCCTGCCGGAAGGCAAAACCGTTGCACTGGTTGGTCGCTCAGGTTCAGGAAAATCGACAATCGCGAATTTGCTGACCCGTTTCTATGACATTCAGGAAGGTGAAATCCTGATGGATGGCCATGATCTTCGGGAATATACGCTGTCGTCATTACGTGATCAGGTGGCCCTCGTTTCTCAGAACGTTCATCTGTTTAATGACACCATTGCCAATAATATCGCTTACGCCCGTACGGATATGTACTCCCGCGAAGAAATCGAAAAAGCGGCGACGATGGCTTACGCAATGGACTTTATCAGCAAAATGGATAAAGGGCTGGATACGGTCATTGGTGAAAATGGCGTTCTGCTCTCTGGTGGTCAGCGTCAGCGTATTGCTATTGCTCGTGCTTTATTGCGTGACTCACCGGTTTTGATACTTGATGAAGCGACATCGGCCCTTGATACCGAATCTGAGCGTGCTATTCAGGCTGCGTTGGATGAGCTGCAGAAAAACCGCACATCACTGGTGATCGCACACCGTTTATCTACTATCGAAAAGGCCGATGAGATTCTGGTAATCGAAGATGGTTGCGTGGTGGAACGTGGTTCTCATGCGAGCCTGCTTGAAGAGCGTGGTGTTTACTCACAACTCTACCGGATGCAATTTGGGCAATGATTGATCGTATCTGGTCAGGCAAATCACCGCTATATCTTGTACTCCTGCCCCTGGCATGGCTTTACGGTCTGATCGCGAATCTGATCCGTTATAGCTATAAAGCCGGGCTGAAAAAAAGCTGGCGGGCCCCGGTGCCCGTTGTGGTGGTCGGTAACCTGACCGCCGGAGGAAACGGTAAAACACCGGTGGTTATCTGGCTGGTTGAAACATTGCAACAGCATGGTTTTCGTGTTGGCGTTGTTTCTCGCGGTTACGGTGGGAAAGCGGAACGCTATCCGCTTCTCCTGAACGAGAATACGTCAACTGCGCAAGCGGGTGACGAACCTGTCCTGATCTTTCAAAGAACAGGGGCACCGGTTGCGGTGTCTCCTGTTCGCTCTGATGCCGTGAAGGCATTGCTTGCGGAGCATGAGCTTGACATCGTGATTACCGACGACGGGCTGCAGCATTATGCACTGCAGCGTGATATCGAAATTGTCGTCGTCGACGGTGTCCGCCGTTTTGGTAATGGTCACTGGTTACCTGCAGGCCCGATGCGTGAACGCGAATCGCGTCTGCGTTCAGTCGATGCGGTGATTACAAATGGTGGTACCGCACAGGCTGGTGAACTGGCCATGATCCTTGAGCCAGGTAAGGCGGTAAATTTGGCTACGGGAGAGCAGCGTGATGCCGGTAGCTTAAAAAATGTGGTTGCTATGGCGGGGATTGGACATCCGCCTCGTTTTTTTGCCACGCTTAGACAGCTAGGGGTTGTCCTGCAAAAGGAAATCGCTTTTTCTGATCATCGGACTTATTCCGCCACACTCCTTTCTGCCGTAATACAACCTGGCCAGACTCTCCTTATGACTGAAAAAGATGCGGTGAAATGCCGGGCTTTTGCGCAACCTGACTGGTGGTATTTGCCGGTTGAAGCAAAGATTACAGGGAGGAAAGCCGAGAAATTACTGCAAAAAATATCAGATCTGATTTTAGAAAAAAGGCCTTAAGTGCGCTGAATGACCTTAAAGCTGCACCTTGTATAAAAAAATTAAGC
>NZ_JAFMOS010000511.1 GCF_019049755.1 Rahnella perminowiae | reverse complement strand
TTAAGCTGTAAGTGTAGTGACGGACGCGGGGTGGAGCAGCCTGGTAGCTCGTCGGGCTCATAACCCGAAGGTCGTCGGTTCAAATCCGGCCCCCGCAACCAACTACTAAAAATCGGTTACAAACATCAGGCACCCTAACGGGTGTTTTTTTGTCTCTGAATTCCGCCAAGCGCCGGAAATAATCACCTCGCAGCCTCTCTGGTTATCCCCTCGCCAACATCCCACCTTCTGCAAAATATGCTTTGATCCCGGCCAGAATAGACTCTGCCACCTGCTGCTGAAAATGTGCAGTCCGCAATTTCTTCTCTTCACTGATGTTACTGATAAACGCCGTTTCCACCAGAATTGACGGGATATCCGGCGCTTTTAATACCGCGAACCCGGCCTGATCCACTTTATTTTTATGCAGATGATTAATCCTGCCCATACGCGTCAGCACTTCTTTGCCAAATTTCAGGCTATCGCTGATGGTTGCTGTCTGAACCAGATCAAACATCGTGTGATCCAGATAGCGGTCACCGCTTTTACTGACGCCGCCTATCAGGTCAGATTCATTCTGTGTTTGTGCGAGAAAACGTGCTGCGGAACTGGTTGCCCCTTTGGTCGACAGAGCGAAAACCGACGAGCCTTTTGCTGCACGGCTGGTAAATGCATCTGCGTGAATAGAGATAAAAAGGTCTGCCCGCAGTTTTCGTGCCTTTGCCACGCGGACTTTAAGCGGAATAAACACATCCTCATTGCGGGTCATATGCGCTTTCATATTGGGTTCACGCATAATCAGCTTCTGTAATCTGCGGCCGATCTGCAATACAACATCTTTCTCACGGGTCTTATATTTGCCAATCGCCCCCGGATCTTCACCGCCATGACCAGGATCAAGCATGATCACCAACGGCCGGCTTCGCCCCGCCTGACCATCTTTTGCCTTTTCCGGAGGTAGCGTTCTCGCCACATCTCCGCGGTTGTAATCTTCCAGTAACGCCAGCAGCGGATCGTCCTGAGCACTGATTTCACCCTCTTGCGGATAAAGATCGAGCACCAGCCGGTTATGGAATTCAGCGACCGGTTTCAGCGTGAAGACATGTGGATTGATTACACGCTTGAGCTCAAACACCAGGCGGACCGTTTTGGTATCAAACTGCCCCACCCGCGCCTGTCTGATATAAGGATCACTTTGCTGGACTTTTTCGCCCAACCCTTTTAACACACTGTTGAGATGCACATCTTCGATATCCACCACAACGCGCGGCGGATCGCTGAGCAGAAACTGCTTATATTTTAAGGGAGTGCTGGATTCAAGCGTAATTCGGGTATAAGTAGACGAGGGCCAGATACGTACAGCAATGACCTGTGAGCTGGCAGCAAAACCCACTTTACTCACGCTCAGTATCCAGGAAGCAGCTACGGTTTGCAGGAGGCGTCGTCTTCCGGGATTGTGGGTATCGTCAGTCATGCAGTCTCAAAAAGTGTCCAAAAGTAAAAAATAGCTGATAAAAAACTCATTTTACGAATTCTAACGAATCATATCCTGCATGTCATTCCTAAACATTTATTCGATTTATCAATTTGTTGTATGTTTGTGATGGGTGTTAAAACAAAAACAGAGATTTCTTACTTGCCACAGCGCCGCAAAAGAATAAAAATACAAAAATTACGAATAAAAATTCATACGAGGTTTTGCCGTGAAGGAACGTAGTACTGAACTGGTTCAGGGATTTCGCCACTCAGTTCCCTATATAAATGCTCACCGAGGCAAAACATTCGTTGTCATGCTCGGTGGGGAAGCCATTGAACATGAAAATTTTAGCAATATTGTCAACGATATCGGCCTGTTACACAGTTTAGGCATCCGTCTGGTCGTCGTTTATGGCGCCCGTCCGCAGATTGATGAGAACCTTTCTGAGCATAATTACGAGCCGATTTATCATAAGAATATTCGCGTCACGGATGCACGTGCGCTCGAACTGGTTAAGCAAGCCGCCGGGCTGCTGCAGCTCGATATCACGGCGCGGCTGTCAATGAGTCTGAATAATACGCCACTTCAGGGCGCGCATATCAATGTCGTCAGCGGCAATTTTATCATTGCTCAGCCGCTGGGCGTCGATGACGGTATTGATTACTGTCACAGTGGGCGTATCCGCCGTATTGATGAAGAAGCGATTCACCGTCAGCTCGACAGCAATGCGATTGTCTTGCTCGGTCCGGTTGCAGTTTCGGTTACCGGTGAAAGCTTCAACCTGACTTCCGAAGAAGTCGCAACACAACTGGCGATCAAACTGAAAGCAGAAAAAATGATCGGCTTCTGCTCTTCGCAAGGGGTAATCAACGAGGAAGGTAATATTATTTCCGAACTGTTTCCTAATGATGCACAGCAAAAAATTGATCAGATGGAATCCGGCGGCGATTATCTTTCCGGTACCGTTCGCTTCCTGCGCGGCGCGGTGAAGGCCTGCCGCAGCGGCGTACGTCGCAGTCACCTGATCAGCTATCAGGAAGACGGTGCACTGGTTCAGGAACTGTTTTCGCGCGACGGCATTGGCACGCAAATCGTGATGGAAAGTGCCGAGCAAGTTCGGCGAGCAACCATCAACGACATCGGTGGCATTCTGGAACTTATTCGTCCGCTGGAACAACAGGGTATTCTGGTACGCCGTTCCCGCGAGCAGCTGGAAATGGAAATCGATAAATTTACCATTATCGAGCGGGATAACCTGACCATTGCCTGTGCGGCGCTTTATCCGTTTCATGATGAAGGGATTGGCGAAATGGCCTGCGTGGCGGTTCACCCGGACTACCGCAGCTCTTCACGGGGTGAAATGTTACTGCAACGCGTTGCCAGCCAGGCGAAACTCATGGGGCTGAACAGGCTGTTTGTACTGACGACCCGCAGCATTCACTGGTTCCAGGAGCGTGGTTTCAAACCAGCAGAAGTGGATGTGTTGCCGATTCAGAAACAGGAAATGTACAACTACCAGCGTCGTTCCAAAATACTGATCGCTGAGCTGTAACTCTCTCACTACCTGGCCTCAGTTATAAAAAGGACGCTTCCGCGCCCTTTTTATTTTGCTTTACACATCAGCGGGTTATTTATCCGTGTGCGGTTCCAGCGCCTGTTGCAACGTTGAGGTATCAGACCAGGTTTTAAAGCCCTCAGGCGCCGCGTATTGTGGCGACTTGCTGTCATTGCCTGAGACCTGTGACAACATCGCCAGACCATCCTGTTTTATTACGGCCTGATTGAAGTAATCCGCCAGCTGAGTTTGCGTCAGCCCGGCAATAACCCGGATAACATTCGTGCGGGTGTCAAATTGTGGATTTCCGCGGCTAAAATCATTTCCCAGACGGTCAGCTTCCTCATCTAACGTTTGCGGGTTTTGCTGCATTTCATTCACCAGCCCCTGTTTGTATTGCAGGAACTCGTCATCCTTCATTTCACGCAGACGTTTTTCGGCCTGCGGATAAAATGCCAGATAGCGCTGATACAGATAATCAGGTTGCCTGCTGTTACTTTGCAGCAGGAAACCAATCCCCCACTGTTTGCCTACCGGAATAGGAAAAGCAAACACTGCGTAACCCAGTTGTTCTTGTGTCCGAAGCTGACTGTAGAACCATGGCTGAATAATTTGTCCCAGCAAAGCACTGTACGCCATGCTCTGAACTTCATCATAACCGGTGGGGACATACACCGCTGCCAGCGCAGAGTCCGAACTTGTCCCGATACGCTGAATATTCGCTTTCAGCGGTCCGGTCACTACGGCCTGCTTGCCGCGCCACCACTGTGTCCCATGCTCACCCAACTTTTGCATGATTTGCGAAGACATCGCTTTAACCTGATCAGCCGTCATATTCCCCACGACCATCACTTCTACCGCAGCATGATGAACCAGTTGTTCACGGTAGGCGTTCACCTCTTCCAGTGTGATGGCGGAAACCAGCTTTTCACGCTCGCTGCGCTCGGTATAAGGCACCCGCGAAAGCAACTGAACCGGTTGTAACGCCAGCTCAAACGCTTTCCCTTTATCTGCTGAAGCTAAACGCTCGAGATACCATGATTTCGCCTGATCAAGCTGTTCCTGTGTCGGTTTGAAATCAGGGTAGTTATCGACCAGTGCGGCCAGTAAATCAGGCAGACACTCGGTGAAACCGGTAGCAGTAAATTGTAATCCGTTATCAGGCGATGTGCCGAACGTGATCCCGCCAATGGATGCCTGATAGCTCAGCTGATCAAAAGCAACGCCGGTGAGGTAATCCGTCAGGCCATACAGCACCTGATTTTTAGCCGTGCTGAGAGACTGCTCATTGCGGAAAGAAACGGTCACATTCGCTTTAGGCTCATCAGCAAAATAGCGACTCGGCATGTAGAACACCCGCAACCCTTTATCTTCAACTAACAATTCAGGTTTCGTCGCCGTCGAATCTTTAGTGACCAGCGCAAGTGAGTCCGGAATGTACGGATTCAGCGCAGGCAGCGACAGAGAAATCCCCTGCCCCAGCGTCTTCCACTGCGAGTAGGTTTGCACGGGAACTTTATCGATCTCATACGGCGCATTAACAAAGTAGGCCACTTTATTGTGAGGCTCATTCGGGCTGATGATCCAGTAACGTGCATTTTGCGGCGTCATTTCAGTTAGCCGTGATTCAATCGCTTTAGGATCATACTGGTCAGTAAGATACGGCGAGTCGAGAACATGCCCGACAGGTACCCGCAGCATGGTATCCACCAGCCATTCGACATAATCCATATCACGCGTCAGTGCCGGATAGCGGAAGTCGAGCGCCATAACGTGGGCAATCTCATCAAAATAGGATTTCCGGATCCCCTGAGCGCGCATTTCATTGAGATAGTTGAAAATGGCGGCAATAACGGTATCGCGTTGCGCCAGCCCCTTATCCGTCAGGGAAACAGAAATATTGAATACGCCCATATTACGGTTAACCATCGGATCCGCACCTGCACGGATCCCGTCGGCATAGCCCTGCTTCTGTAACCAGTCGGATAGGGTATTCGGGCTGCGGTTACCAATAAGGTAGCTGATATAGGTATCGGTTTTACTGCGAAAATCGGCACTATTGTTATCAATGGCAAATTCAATCCGCAATTCTTTGCGCGGCTGTGCAGGAACGAAATGGATAAACTCGCCCTTTTGGTCTGCAGTTAACGTCGGGACTGTAATCGGCGGCACGGCGGCATGATGATTGGCGATCTGGCCAAAGGTTGTGGAGGCCAGTTCAGCAAGTTCAGGCAAAGGTTTATTGCTATAAATCACACCGACCATGAGGTTAGCGGAATAGTAACGCTGATAAAAAGCCGTCAGCTGGTCATGAAGCTTACTGCCCGGTTTATCTTTCAACGTATCCAGATTACCCCCTGAGAAGCGGGCTGCCGGGTGCATAGGATTTAATGTTTCTGCGCGAACTTGCGCCATCCGCATACCGTCACGCGATCGGGCCATCGTCAGTTCAGCGTTCACGGCATTACGCTCACGGTCTCCGTTGGCGGGATCTAATAGTGGTTGGCCGATAGCATCCGCCAGGCGATCTACCGCTTCTGGCAAGGCATCGTTTTCTACTTCAAGATAAAACGCGGTGCGGTAAGAAGCTGTACTGCCATTATGGCTCCCACCGTGTTTCTTAAGGAATTCAGACAGGCTTTCCGGCTGAGGATATTTCTTCGAGCCCATCAGCAACATATGCTCAGTATAATGGGCAAGGCCTAACTGAGAATCAGGATCCTCCAGCGAGCCGACAGGAAGGGCCAATGCGGCGAGAGATTTGGGCGCCTGAGGGTCAGAAACCAGCAAAACGGTCATATCATTGGCCAGTCTTATTGCCTGATAGTGACGAGGGTCGTTTTGACTTTTATTGATAGCTTGTGCAAAAGGTTGCCAGTCAGCTGCACTTGAAACAACAGGAATCCCAACGCTCAATAACAACAGTACCCCGAAAACGCGGGTAACCTGTTTTAACATTGCCACTCTCCCTCAATCGAATAAACGTGCCACGCAGGCAATAAATACACGGTTCAATAACCGATGAACCTCAACACGCTGTTTTGAGCGATTGAGTCTGTTCAGACCGCGCAGAAACAGGATAGTTGTGAAAAAAAATCGAATCGGGATTTTCTTCCTGTGCTCCGTTATGTTTTAGCCACAACACTCATGGTTCCCAATAGGGGAAAAAACACCCGGTTAAACCACTCTAAGCTGTTAACCCGCCATTGCAAGTAGCTTAACAGTATTTTTGCCCGGTAATATGCGGCTGACAGATGCCACTTCAGGGGGCAAAATCACATATCAAACGCTGCAATATGGCCTGATATTTTGTCGGCGTTTGAATTGCCGCAGTAACCAACTTGCAGGATTGTGCATATGAAGTGCCGCTAATCAGATATTCCCAATTTTTCGCAAAAGGCTCCGTCCCCTTCCCGGCTACAGAATAGGCTTCAAGCTGGGAATGCGCTTCTGCCCACGCCTGTTGAACCTGCCACTGGCGCATAAAACCGTGGCTCAGTGACTGGTAATAATTCAGGAGCCCCAGAATGGAAACTGACAAGAGCAACATGGCGATCAGCGCTTCTGTGAGGCTGAAACCTTGCTGTGCTGAGCAGCTTTCATTCATTGCAGACCTGCGCATCAGTCTCAGGACAAAAATCCAGCCATCCTTGTTTTAGTGGCGAAAAAATCAGATCTCCGCCAGCCTGCTTTTTACTACTGACTTGCTGATACTGTACAACGGGTTCATTGTCTTGAGTTAACCGGCCTTCACCACGCACCAGAAAGATATCTTCCCGAAAGGCAGGGCGGACACAGGCCCGGCCACTTCCTGAAATAATGATCCCATCCGCCACCTCCCGGCACTGCCAGTAGGGATCATGGCGTCGCTCCATGATTGTCCTATGCCCCACGCCAATGCCGAAGCTGCATTTTCCCAGGCAACATTATAGCGATGCTGATTTGACGTCAGCGAAAGCCCGGCGGAAAGTTGCTGTTGCAGCGAATTAAGGACAATCAAGCCTAATCCCATCATCACCAGAATACTCAGGATCATGGCGCTCCCACGTTGTCTGAGTGACTCGCTTCTTTTGACTACGCTTGTCATAAAACATGGCCTGCAATCATCTCGTTAACCTGACGGTGGATAAAAGGATCTTTGCTCCAGCGGGCTTCCAGTTGCAGAGAATACAGACGGCCGGAGGCACTTTCTACTACCTGCGTAATCGTAAATCGGGTCACGTTAACTTCAGCCGGATCAAGGAGTTTTTCCCAGCCAGAACTCCCGCAGTCATCTGTTCCGCGCTGGATTTCAATCCCCCCCTGTCGTAAACGATAACCAAAGTATTCAGATTCCGGTGAGCTGGCTTTATCCCATATTCCGTTACGGTTCAGGTCATAGATAACAATGATGCAGGAGCCAGGCGCTTCGCCGGCAGCGTTACTTATGATAAAAGATTTGCCCTCACAGTTTCCGTTACAAAAACCGGCCCGACGGATATCTTTGCCGATAGCAGAAATACTCTGGCGCAACAGTTGTTCCAGCTGATAATGCCGGCCCAGACTCTGGCTTCTCTGGCGCATAAGCGGATAGATTTGTGCGGCACTGAGCATCAGCATGCTGCCAATACCCATCGCAATCATAACTTCGGGCAGCGTGAATCCCTGACAACGGGATGTGTTCACTGACATAGCCCGATACCCAGTAAAGGCTGTGTTTCACTACACATACGCAACCGCCCTCTGACGGAGAGAACGATTCGCACACTCCCTGCTGGATTTCTCAGCGTGATATGCCCGGCAAGTGCCGCATTCCGCAGGCCGTAAAAGCCCATATTTTTTTCAGGAACGTCGGCTAATTCAATGCCAGCTTCATGAAGGGCGAATATTTTACCCGCCGCATTACGGCAATCAGAGGGGCGGATGCCGGTTCCCACACACCCGTTTTCGCCGGAAATCCCCCATAAAACAGCAGAACGATTGTAATTATTGGCTTCGGCCTGGACTCCGTATAAATACAAACGCAGTTGCTGAGCCGATTGTTCAAGCTTCAATGCCTGCTGGTAACTGCGCCAGCTGTGGATTCCCCATAACGTACACATGGCAATCAGAGCCACAACAACCATCATTTCGATCAGCGACATTCCCTGCTCTCCTGCCCGCTCAAATGTTTTCATACCGCCAAAATAAGCGTGTAGATTTTTATCGCCACCGGCAAAGTCATTTTTTCCAGGATGTCTTCAGAGCAATCGGTGCAATAAAATACACGCGGCAAAAAATTTGCGTGATATCTCGCAGGGATAACATCAGGATAAAAATCGGAGTGGGAATCGTCAGGGAAAGGTGTAAAAAATGCAGCAAGAAACGTGAGAAGGGATAAATTACCGCCTGACCAGGCTGTCAGGCGGCAAACCACAAAAAATCAGATCGCCACAGGCGCTTTGATTGCAGGATGTGGATCGTACCCTTCAATCTCGAAATCTTCGAAGTTGTAATCAAACAGGGAGGCCGGTTTGCGCTTAATCACCAGTTTTGGCAATGCACGAGGCTCACGCGTCAGCTGCAGATGTGTCTGTTCCATATGGTTGCTGTACAGATGCGTATCGCCACCGGTCCAGACAAAGTCACCGACTTCCAGATCACACTGCTGTGCCATCATATGCACCAGCAGCGCGTAGCTGGCGATGTTAAACGGCAGACCCAGGAAGATGTCGCATGAACGCTGATACAGCTGGCAAGAGAGTTTCCCGTCGGCCACATAGAACTGAAAGAAAGCGTGGCAAGGTGCCAGCGCCATCTGATCCAGCTCACCGACATTCCATGCCGACACAATAATGCGGCGTGAATCCGGATCTTTTTTTAGCTGTTCAACCACATTTGTCAACTGGTCGATTTGCCTGCCGTCAGCCGCGCCCCAGGCACGCCATTGCTTGCCATAAACCGGACCGAGGTCACCCTTTTCGTCTGCCCACTCGTCCCAGATGCTGACATTATTTTCACGCAGGTAGGCAATATTCGTTTCGCCTTTCAGAAACCATAGAAGTTCATGAATGATGGAGCGTAAATGACAACGTTTGGTGGTGACCAGCGGAAAACCTTCCTGCAAGTTGAAACGCATCTGATGGCCAAAAATCGACAACGTGCCCGTACCGGTACGGTCGGCTTTAGGGGTGCCCTCATCGAGCACTTTCTGCATTAAATCCAGATACTGTTTCATGTTACCTCACGACAATTGTTTCTGCGGACGGCGATATGCCCAGACCATCATAATCAGGCCAATGACCACCATAGGAATGGACAGAACCTGCCCCATGCTGATGATTCCATCGAACAGGCCTAGCTGGGCATCCGGCTGACGATAGTGTTCAACGATGATGCGGAATAAGCCATATCCGATCAGGAACAAACCTGATACGGCGCCCATCGGGCGTGATTTTCGGATGAACACATTCAGAATAATAAACAGTACAACGCCTTCAAGCAGCAGTTCGTACAGTTGGGAAGGATGACGCGGCAATACGCCATACTGATTCAGCAATGGCTGCCATTTAGGGTCAGCCGCAGCAATCGCGATGTCTTCCTGACGTGAGCCCGGGAACAGCATCGCCCAGGGTACATCTGTGGTCACACGCCCCCACAGTTCGCCATTGATGAAGTTACCCAAACGACCTGCGCCAAGTCCAAACGGGATCAGCGGAGCGATAAAGTCGGAAACCTGGAAGAAGTTGCGTTTGGTACGACGGGCAAAAATCAGCATGACCACGATCACGCCAATCAGGCCGCCGTGGAAAGACATGCCGCCATCCCAGACTTTGAAAAGATAAAGCGGATTATCGAGGAATAAAGGCAGGTTATAGAAGAAAACGTACCCGATACGGCCACCGAGGAATACCCCCAGGAAACCGGCGTACAGCAAGTTTTCGACTTCATCTTTTGTCCAGCCGCTGCCTGGCTTATTGGCACGGCGTACCGCCAGCCACATCGCGAAGACAAAACCGACCAGATACATCAGTCCGTACCAGTGGAGAGATACCGGTCCGATTGAGAAAATTACCGGATCAAACTGGGGAAACGCCAGATAGCTGTTGCTCATCTATCACCACAAATTGTTTATCATTATTGCCCGTTCAGGGGCCAGCAGGGAGCGAATAGTAGCATAGCCGGAAGGTTTTCCGGGGCTAAGCTGCTGGAAAAGTTCTGTAAAAAATCATCTCATCCAGCGCCGTGAGGCGAGCAGGATGAGGGTAACCTGGGGCAAAGCGTGGTATCCGGCGCTTATTTACCCCCGCGGATCAGGCCGCCCAGACCGCGTCTTTCCATAAAAGCAGCCGTCATATGACGCACGTCCGTCGTGAAATGCGCCTGTAACACCCGGCTGGCCAGTTCCTGGGCATCATGGAGTTCAATACGGCGAAGCAGATATTTTACACGGGCAACGCTGCGTCCGTTCATGCTGAGATTGCGAAAACCCATACCGGTAAGCAGTAATGCGCCCATCGGGTCACCCGCCATCTCGCCACATAAGCTGACATCCAGCCCGGCAGCCTCAGCGGTGGTGACAATTTGTTTGAGCACCCGCAGCATCGCCGGATGCAGGCTGTCATAAAGCCCTGCAACACGGGTATTGTTACGATCAACAGCCAGCAGATATTGCGTCAGGTCGTTGGTGCCGACGGAAATAAACTCCACTCTCCCGGCCAGTGCAGGCAGCATAAAGACCATCGACGGCACTTCTATCATCACGCCCAAACGCGCGCGCGGCAGTTCATAACCCAGTTGTTCTTCCACTTCACGTCCGGCGCGATCGATTAAGCGACGGGCCTCATCAATTTCTTCCAGGCTGGTGACCATTGGCAGAAGAATGCCAAGATTTCCGGTTGCGGCATTCGCACGCAACATCGCACGGACCTGGATCAGGAAAATTTCAGGCTGATCGAGGGTAATTCGTATCCCGCGCCAACCCAGACAAGGATTTTCCTCGCTGATCGGCATATAAGGCAATTGCTTATCAGAGCCGATATCCAGCGTTCGCAGGGTCACGGGTTTTTGCGGAAACAGCTGTAACATGCCCTGATATTGCGCGACCTGCTCTTCCTCAGAAGGAAAACCGCTTTGCAACATGAACGGAATTTCGGTGCGATAAAGCCCAACGCCGTCAACGCGACTGCCAAACAATTTTTCATGATCTGCGCTCAGACCGGCATTCAGCATCACTTTCACCCGTTCGCCGCTTTTCAGCGCTGCGGGTTGCTCAACGTCATCTTCAGCCTTCTGACTCAGCTCCATTTCTTCGCTAATCAGACGCTTGTATTCTGTGACCAGTACGGCTTCCGGATCAATGAGCAACTCACCACGGTAGCCGTCAACGATCAGTTGTCTCTGGCTGAGCAGTGCAGGCTGTATATCAGCGCCCATAATGGTCGGCACGCCCATTGCGCGAACCAAAATCGCCGCATGTGAGTTAGCTGCACCATCGCGAACCACAACGCCTGCCAGACGGTCTTGCGGCATTTCAGCCAGCAAAGTGGCTGTCAGTTCATCTGCAACCAGAATAAAACGTTCTGGCCACTGCGTGTTGCCCTGGATCGTATCATCAAGATGAAACACCAGCCGCTGCCCCAGCGCCCGTAAGTCACTGCCACGCTCACGCAGATAGGTATCCTGCAAGCTGGAAAACTGCGCCGCAAATTCTTCGACAACCTTTTTGACGGCCCACTCCGCCACTGCACCCTGATCTATCTGGGCGAACAGTTCGCGTTTGAGACGGGCATCATTAAGAAGGTGAGAATAGAGGTCAAAAATCGCCGCGCTTTCTTTCTGCGCACTCGCCGCGAAACGTTTACTGAAGCGACGGAACTCCGCACCGGCATCTTCCAGAGCGCGGGTCAGGCGCTCGCGTTCACGCACAGTATCAAGCGTAGACGCCATATAAACGTGGTCGAGCGAAGGCTGAGAGCTGTCCTGCCAGCCAACACCGATGGCCACGCCTGGAGATGCGGCAAGCGCACGAACGCGCGTCTGGCGAAAGCGCCCATAAAGCACATTAAGCTGTGCCTGAGAAAGGATCGCCGCCAGCTGGGTGGCAAGCGTGACCATAAACGACTCTTCACTTTCGTCGAACTGCCGGTGTTCACGTTGCTGGATAACCAGCACACCCAGCAACTGACGACGATGAATGATCGGCACACCCAGGAAGGATCGGAAAAGATCTTCTTTTACGGCAGGAATATATTTGAAGCTTGGATGGCTCTGCGCATCGGCAAGGTTGATGGGCTCGGCCAGACGCCCTACCAGACCGACAATACCCTGATCAAAAGCCAGCGTAATAGTCCGACCACGAGGTTTTTTCAAACCTCGCGTCGCCATCAGATAATAACAACGACGGTCATTGTCAGCGAGATAGACGGAACACACTTCCGTGTCCATCGCCAGGCAGGTTTCGTTGACCAGTACGTCCAGCGCATCATTGAGGCTGGACGCCATTGCTACCTTTTCAACAATTTCTCGCAAACGCGTGAGCATCTCTTCGTGACTTAGCCTCTTTTACGACGATAAGCGGGCGATATCCTGGGAAGGGAGACTTCCTGCATCGGCATAATAGTAGTGGAAAACTCTTTCATTACGCGACGATAAACATCGCGTTTAAATGACACCACCTGACGAACCGGATACCAGAAACTGACCCAACGCCAGCCATCAAATTCAGGCGTACTGCTGCGCTGCATATTGATATCAGCATCGTTACACATCAGTTGCAGCAAGAACCATTTTTGCTTTTGGCCGATACAAACCGGCTTTGTGTCCCAACGCACCAAACGTTTCGGCAATTTATAACGTAACCAGTTACGGGTTGAAGCCAGAATACGTACATCTTTACGGCCAAGCCCCACTTCCTCAAACAGCTCGCGGTACATGGCCTGCTCAGCGGTTTCACCAGGGTTTATCCCCCCTTGTGGAAACTGCCAGGAGTGCTGGCCGTATCGTCTGGCCCACAATACCTGACCCTGCTTGTCACAAATTACAATACCAACATTCGGGCGGTAGCCATCATCATCGATCACCGGACTACCTCAATCGCTTAAACTCATAGATGTTCTGATTGTTTCATACTACCAACAGGCGGTAAACCACTGGTTAATGCCGATCCGCATGAATAAAAATGGGATAACTCACAGTTATACGCAAAGTTATAAACAGATTTTTGGAATCACCCGCGATTTTATGCACTTTTTCTGTGGATAGGTATGTGAAGAACTTCAGAGTAAGCGGGGTAAAACTCTTCTTAACTTATTTTTAGCGGGAAAATAT
>NZ_JAFMOS010000512.1 GCF_019049755.1 Rahnella perminowiae | reverse complement strand
GTTTCGATATAGATATTTAGGCTTTGTTAAATAAATCAGATTTGGGGTAAGCATCCCTGGAGCCGGTTGCTGCTGGCAGGTAATACGCACACTTTTCGCTCAGAGCAGACCTTACGGTCCTTCAACCTGACCGCTTCGTGCCAGAAGCGGATCCAGCAAAAGCTCTGTTGTTTGGATTTTTATCGCGAGCCCCTCCGAATTACCGGTTGGACATATAGCTTTTTAGAATCAGCCCGGCAGAAAGAATATGTTCAACAGTATAGTCGCGAGCAGTAGCGGGGTCGCCCCGCAGACAGGCGCTTAAAATAAGCTCATGTTCATCCTGAAACTTGAGCGTTTCAGACAGTAACTGATGCTGCAAGAGCTCATATCTTTCTATCTGCGCTCGTAGTTCATTTATCATTTTCAGCAGGCGCTGATTTTTACACTTGCGGTATAACAGCTCATGAAATTCCCGGTTGTATTGCCCCTGTTGTGTTGATTCGCTGGCGCTACCAAGAAGTTTGTGAACAAACTCTGCCCGCGCAAGCGTTTCAGAATCCATGTATTGATAACTCTGAAAAATAGCATCACCTTCCAGTAACGCCCGGAGTTGATAAATTTCGTCAACATCATGAGCGCTAAGCGTCCTGACGACAGCTCCGCGGTTTCTGTAAACGTCAACTAAGCCTTCCCTCTCAAGTTTTTGGATTGCTTCTCTCAGCGGGATGCGGCTGACAGAAAACTGGTTGGCGAGGTCTCTTTCCACAAGACGATCTCCGTCCCGCAGCGAGCCGTTGTTGATTAAATTTTTTAGCTCAAAGGCAAGCATGTCCGCGGTCGAAAGAATAACCGAACTCATAAAACCTACTTTATGATAATCTTCTTTTTTACGTCTCACCCAGCCAATATTGTTCCAGACTGGATGTTTCAACCTGATTATCATACTTGCAGGGGCTGAATCTGAAATGCCAGGTAGTATAGATAAAGCGCCAAGACACGATGACGCCACAGGCTGGTCAGGCACCGCCATATGCTATCAACGCGGGGAAGCTGATCCTCCTCATTATCATATTGAAGGACAACTGCTCTTTGCCACCAGGGGAGTTATGCTGGTTGAAACGGAGGGAAACCGCTGGGTAATACCTCCTCAGCGCGCGTTATGGATACCGCCTCTTCAGATCCACAGTTATAACCTGCTATCGCAGACAGACCTGCGCGCCATCTATTTCAGCAGCAACCTTATCGCTGAATGCACGAACTTTACGAAGAGTAAGCACGTGCACGTCATTACCGCTACCGGGCTGGTGAAAGAATTGATAGCCGGGTTATTCAGTGAGGACTATAGCGAAGCGGGTCAACGGAAAATGGCCCTGTTGCTTCTGGAGATCCTCAGCGAGGCAACCCCCTTAACTGCGCAACTTCCTATGCCCCGTGATGAGCGCTTATTCTGTGCAGCCAGAGAGATAATGGTCAGCTATCGCTGGGAAGCGTCGCTTAGTGAGCTGGCTCATATCGCCACAATGTCTGAACGTACCTTCTCGAGACTGTTTATCAGGGATACAGGATTCAGTTTCAGAACCTGGAAGCAAAGAGCCAGGATTTGTGCTTCGTTAGATCTTCTCGCCAATGGCATGCCCATTAAGCAGGTCGCTTACCAGCTTGGATTCTCATGTCCGGCCGCATTTACAGCGGCTTTTCGGGCCATTTTGGATTCCACACCCCGTAATTTTTTGCCGTAATTTCATGAAAAATCCCTGGCGGAGCACAAATGATGAAGCGTCAGATCCATGCCACCGCGTCGGTGCTTGCAGCCCTTTTTCTGGCCACGTTCTGGACTTCGACGCTGATAACGGCACTGCCAGTTGACTGATGCAGCATACATATTCTGCATGCTGCAAAAAGAGGAAAACAAAAAGAATAAAAATATCAAACCGGTACCCACTGCCGGTTACCGGATTGTCACGGAAAGAGCCGATACCGGGTTGCCGGAAGGTTATCTTTTGCCGATGTGGCCAATTTCTACGCCAGCTGAGAGGCTTCTGCCAGTAAGGCCGCCTGCACGGCAGGACGCGCATTAATATTTTCCCTATAGGCCGTTAATACAGGCCAGCGATTCAGTTCGATGGAAAAGAATTTACACCAACCCAGCACGGTGAAAAGGTAAGCATCAGCAACGCTGAACGACGGGCCCGTCAGATAGGCATTTTCATTGAGCGTATCCTGCAGAAAATCGAACCGCCGGAAGAGTTTTTCACGAAAAATCGACCTGACGTCTTCAGGCAGTGTTGAGTTGAAAAGCGGTGCGGATCCCGCGTGTATTTCAGTGGTGATAAAGTTTAGCCACTCCTGCAGGCGCACTCGCGCCCAACTGTCCGCTCGCGGTGCCAGCCCTCTTTCCGGCTTCAGGTCAGCGAGGTACTGCACAATTGCCGGACCTTCGGTCAGTATCTGGCCATTGTCCAGTTCCAGTGCGGCGACATAACCTTTAGGGTTAATGGTACGGAAGTCACGTCCGTCAGCGGTGAGTTTGCTTCTGTTGTCCACTTTAACCAGTTCAAATTCAAGCCCGAGTTCACGCAGAACGATGTGTGGTGAAAGCGAACAGGTATCCGGGGCGTAATAAAGTTTCATTATCTCTCCGATAAAATTGAAAAGCTGTTTAATAATGTGCTGTGCGTTCCTGAACACACTGTGCGTAATGTGTTTCCTGCTGTAAAATTAATGATTAACAAATTAACTATTAGATGAGCTACTGATACGCATGATGAATCTTGTGCACTGGCGCTTACTGGTAGCCGTTGCGGATGCCAGTAATATCTCACGCGCCGCTGAAGAGGTAGGAATGACTCAGTCCGGCGCCAGTCAGGCTATCGCTCAGTTAGAGGCTTCACTTGGGTTCCCGGTGTTCACGCGGGAGCGTCGGCACATCGGCGTCACCGCACTGGGTGAGCAGGTTATTGAACAGGCAAGGAGAATGCTTGCGAGCCTGAATGCGATCCGCGTGCTGGCTGATGAGAGCCGTGGTCTACATGGCGGAAGGATTCGCCTCGCCAGTTTTCCCTCAGTGACTTCCACATTTCTTCCTGGACTGCTGCGCGACTTTAAACGCCTGCATCCGGGCACAGAAGTGGTGGTACTGGAAGGTACGGATGAGGAAGTGGAGGAATGGATTGCAGCAGACACTGTTGAACTGGGTGTGGTGATGAACCCTGTACCGGGAAGAGCAGACGTGGTTTTGGGGCAGGATGCGTGGGTAGCGGTAATGCCATCCCACCATTTGCAGGGGCGCAATGAAAGGGCGCATGGCATAACGCTAGAGGAACTGGCCGACCAACCCTTTATTCTCGCGACAGGCGGATGTGTCGTTAATGGAAAAAGCCTGATGGAGCAGGCAGGCTTGCACCTCTCCGATGTACGCGTAAAAGTACGGGATTGGGTCAGCGCCTGCATGCTGGTGCGTGAAGGCATGGGGGTGGCGCTGGTGCCTGAATCTGCCCTGCCAGATGAATTGCGGGGCCTGTGCGTGGTACCGGTGACACCTTCTATACACCGTGAATTTTGTCTCGTATGTTCGCCATCTGGAAAATCTTCCGGTGCGACGCAGGCATTACTGCAAGGGCTGCGTAAAGGAGGATGATTAGCTATCTATCCTATCAACAAAGAGCACTGGGTCAGTGTGATCCTTTCCGGACCCTTGTCGTCCGGGGAAATACACGAGCTGCTTGCCGACAGCCATGAATTAACGTCCTGATAATATATTCAAGGATTGATATACATGTGCTGACAAATAGTAAGCGGGCAAACGCGAGTTGACTTTACGCTATCGCTACTTTAAAAAGATCTGGCAGCTATAAAATTTTCAGGGGAAATTAGCGCATGCAACTGCAGGATAGCCTTCAACAGGAAGTTATTACATCTGTAAATAAATCACTTACCTTTGATGTTTTGTATCAGGTTATCAGACCGGATATATCAACGTTTATTGCTGCAAGCTCGAAACTGCCATTAAAAAACCTTGATTACTGGGAATGTATGATCCGTTGGACAATTTCATCGTCACTTCAAACATCTCATCCACAATACGCAAGATTTAAGAATTATCGGGTTGGTTCTCTCAAATGGCTGGATGTTTGTAATGCTGATGGTTTCAGGCGGGAAAAAGCATTAAGGACATTATCAGGCGGAGCACCAAATAGTTTTTTATTTGCTTTGGTCGTCCGGAAACTTAATGACTGGGTTCCTCAGGTAAGAGAGGCTGCACGTGATGTATTACCATTAATCGCTGAATGTTCAGACCCGGAGATTATCGTTGATGTCTTGTTTATAACGCTCCCCTACTGGAATTCATGGGGGAGAATGGGTGATAGAGAAAAAGATATTCTGATGAAAATTATTTTAATGGAGAAAGTAACCGAGTCTCTTAAAAAACGGCTTATTTATTCCACATCGGGACCTGTTGCCACTGTATTTATGCAAGCCGGTCGTATAAATGCATTAGACGCCTTTCTGACAGAGATTGCAGAATCATCGGTTCAACCCACCCTGCGAGCAAAAGCATATCGTTGTCTGTTTGAAAGCAAATTCGTTTGGGCTGAGGGAATGACATGGCAGTGGATTGACAAAGCATACGGCATAAGACGCAGCGTTCCTGTTTTAAAGGAGCGAATAATAGATACCAAAAGGCCTTTTCTTGAGAATTTAAAAATGGCAACCATTGACCGTTCACCTATTGTTCGGCGTATCGCAGGAGAAATGCTAATCAAGGAATTAGATCATATTGGAGATGAAGCATTCAGACTGGCAAAAATACTGGCATCAGATACATCGCTATCAGTATCTGAACGAGGGAGGTACGCATTGGCCGACTTAGGAAAACGTACGTGACACTGTCACTAATAATATTATGCAATACATGTAAACTATGCTCTGCATGAGCAAGGCCGTTATCGTATTGACGACTTTATCCGCTATTTCAGTAAGTTTCCCGCTATATTTTCATACACGTTTTATCACTTATCCCACTGCTAACCCGACGCCGTAGATATTCCCGTAGCGAACGGGACTCATTTTGTTTCACTTATTGCGGTAAATAATTGCCGGGTGTAATCCTGCTTGGGCTGCGTGATCAATGCCTCTGCCTCCCCGGTTTCGATAATCTCTCCATCCTTCATAACGATGACGCGATGACTCATATGGAGCACTACGCCTGGGTCATGTGAGATTAGCAGAATGGCCAGGCCCAACTGGTGTTGCAGGGTTTTCAACAGGTCCAAAACCTGCGCCTGGGTCGTGACATCCAGTGCTGAAACTGGCTCATCGCAAATCATGATATCAGGATCAGAGGCCAGCGCCTGGGCTATTGCCACACGTTGCCGCTGCCCACCTGAGAGTGTCTGCGGGCGACGTGTCAGTAATTCAGGAGACAGCCCTACCTGCTTCATCAGCAGCAGTATTTTATTCTCTATCTCTTCCCGGTTCAGACCTGGGATGAGCTTTAATGGCTGACGGATGATTTGCCCAATTGTGTACTGGGGGTTGAACGAGCCAAGCGGGTCCTGTGTGATAGTCTGAATTCGTCCCCGCAACGGGCGACGTTGTTTTTCAGACATGCTGCTCCAGGCCTGATTGTTAAGCCTGACCTCACCGGAGTGGGGGGACTGCAACGCGAGTAAAATCTTGCCAAGTGTCGTTTTCCCGCATCCTGACTCGCCGACCAGTCCCAATGTCTCTCCCCGGCGCAGCGACAGAGAGACCTGCTTCAGAACCTGGTGTGTTGAACCATCACCACGGGGATAAGCCAGTGACAGGCGATCGGCACGAAGCACCACCTGTTCAGAAGCCGCCTTCATCCTGGGATCGGGCACGTTGCCCGATGTTGAAAGCCAGCGGTGACGGGTATGAACGCCGGGAATAGCACTTAATAGTTTCCGTGTATAGGGATGCTGTGGTGCCGCTAAAACCCGGGCTGATTCGCCCTGTTCAACACCGATACCCTGTTGCATCACCAGTACGCGATCGGCGATTTGTGACACGACGGACAGATCGTGGGTAATCAACAATACCGCGTGCCCGCGATCCGCCAGTTGGCGAAACAAAAGGAGGATATGTTGTTGTACCGTCACGTCCAGGGCAGTGGTGGGTTCATCTGCAATCAGCATCTGTGGCCCCGCTGCCAGTGCGGAGGCTATCAGGGCGCGCTGCCTCAGGCCGCCGGAAAGCTGATGGCTGTACTGCTGCATACGATGATGGGGGTCAGGAATGCCTGCGGAGGTGAGCAGCCCGGCGACCTGGCGATCAATATCCCGTCGTGGCACACGCCGATGCAACTGTAGCGCCTCTGCCACCTCCTGCCCGATGGTGCGTAAAGGATCGAGAGATGTCAGTGCATCCTGTAAGACAAAACCAATCTCTTTACCACGCAGGGCTTTCCACTGAGGATCTCCTGAGGCAAGCAGATCCTGTGCTTTGCCATCCGCTGTTGTCAGTCGCAGTCGTTGTGCGTCAACGCTGGCTTTTTCACCTGCCAGCCCAACCAGTGCGCGCGCGGTGACCGACTTACCCGAACCGGATTCCCCGACCAGTGCCAGGATCTCACCCGCATACAGGTTAAATGACAGTCCCTTGACCACCTCGACATCCGCGAAGCTTACCGTGAGATGCGATACCTCCAGCAGCGGGTTAGCAGGACGGTTGTTCTCCATAATGGTTACGCTCCTTTTGACGCAATTGTTTGTAAGCGGCGGCCGGCCAGTGTGAGCGCAATCACCGACAGCGCCACCACGCTCGCGGGCAGCAGGCTTATCCATGGCGCAATGTCGAGAAAGTCGCGGCCGTCAGCCAGCAACGCCCCCCATTCTGCGGTAGGCGGCACCACCCCCAGGCCCAGAAAGCTCAACGCAGACGCGCTCAGGACAGCCTGACCAATGCCGATGGTTAACACAATCAGCAACGGGCGCAGCGAGTTGGGAATAATATGCCGCATGATGATGGTGAAAGGCGTTTCGCCGAGGGCGATGGCTTGTTGCACATAACCCGATAGTCGCACCTGGAGGATCTGTGACCGTAGCAGCCGCGCATACCCCGCGATACCCGATAAACCCACTGCCAGCAGCGTATTGGACGGGCCGCGCCCCAGTACGGCGATCACCAGCAATGCCAGCAATAGTTCCGGGAAGGCCAGCAGGATATCCAGCAGGCGCACCACCATAAACCGTATCGGACGGGGCCCCAATGAGGCGATTACACCAAGCAGAATCCCGCCACAGCCCGCAATCAGGGTGGCGCCAACACCAATACTCAGCGACAACGCTGATCCGTATATCACGCGGGTGTAAACGTCACGTCCCAGCGCGTCGGTACCGAACCAATGGTGTAGCGAAGGTGGCTGCAATATGGCCTCCATGTCCATATCATCCGGCAAGCTGTGGGTAAACCAGTACGGTGCAATGGCAATCAGCACCAGCAATACAATGGCTATTGCCGGGAGCAGGCTTTTTAACGTGAGTAACGGGTGCGCCGGGCGCGATCTGTCACGCTGACGGTTAAGGATAAGGGCCGGATCGCTACTCATATCAGAATGACCTGTTACGAAGACGAGGATCGATGAACAGATAAATCACGTCCATCAGCAAGTTTATGACGATAAATAACAATGCTGAAAGCATTACCAGACCAAGGATAAGCGGCATATCGCGGCTGGCAATGGCCTGAAGCGTGATTTTACCCAACCCGGCGCGGCCGAAAACAGTTTCGGTCAGGATGGATCCGCTGAGCAGATTCGCCAGCATGGTACCGGTCAGTGTAGAAGCGGCAAGCGATGCATGACGCAGTCCGTGGCGCAGGCGTAGCAGCGTCTCGCCCGCGCCACGGGTACGAACCGTCATGGCAAACGGCTGTTGCAGGGCCTCTTCCAGACCGTCACGCAGCACCTGACTGAGGATGGCTGTCAGTGGCAGGCTCAGTGCGATAATCGGAAGCACCAGCGAAACCCAGCCGTCGTTACCCGTTACCGGAAACCAGTTCAGGCGGAAACTGAAAATGCTCAGCAGAATAATACCAATCCAGTAGACCGGTGTACTCAGCAGACAAAGTTCCAACCCGGAGAACAGTGCGCGCAGTGGCCACCAGCGCCCGGAGGTCGCCAGAGCGTTGAGCGTAGCCAGTAATACCGCCAGCAGAAGCGCGCAACCTGCCAGTGTCTGGGTCTGTATCAGCGCGGCAGTAATGACTGTGGTTACCGGTGCCCGGAACTGGAAACTCTCACCGAAATGGCCCAGCAGCGCCTGGCCGCAATAATGCAAATACTGCGCCCAGAGAGGCTGGTCCAGCCCAAGTTTCGCCGTCATCGTTGCGCGCCAGGCATCATCAACGACGTTCTCGCCGCCGCTCATGATAAGTATCGGATCCCCAGGTATCAGTTTGATAGCTATAAACGTCAGCGTGGCCGCTCCCCACAGGACGGCAATAATGGAGAGCAGGCGGTGCAGGACAATTTTTGCCATATCAGTTGCTCAGCCAGGCATCATAAAAGTTAGGTTTAGCGTTGGTAGCCCAACTGATACCCTGGACTTTTTTGCTGATCCCCAACTGATACGCCGGTATGTACAGCGGAACGACATAGGCCTGATCAATCACCTGGCGCTGGATATCACTGTATATTTGTTTCCGTTGTGCATCAGGAGCACCAATTGCCAGCGTTAGTTTATCGTCCAGTGCATTAACGTGACTGTAGTTGGCACCTTTAGGTGGGATGTAGGCTGAGTGGAAAACGGTACGCAGAATATCCGGTTCGGCGCGCACGTAGAAATTCGAGACGATATCGTAGTCGTTGCTGGCGGTACGCGCGCTGAAGATACCACTGTCAACCGGATCAAACTGAAGGTTAAAACCGGCTTTCTTCACCTGGAACTGGATGGCCTGGAACAGGGTGACATCCGCGCTTTCGGTCGATGCCGGGTCATAGAGAAAATGCACGGTCAACGGCTGCCCCGGGCTGAGTTGTTTTGCAGGCTGGGCTGCGGAAACGCGGGCGTTAGCGTCGTAATAAAGTGTTTGTGGCCCCAGCACGCTATCCGCAGGTTTCAGCGTGCCAAAGAAAGCGACTTTTACCGCAGAAGCGGGATCGACCGCATGCAGAAACGCCTGCCGGACGTTAACGTCGCTGAACGGACCTTTAGACGTATTGAGGTACAACACCCGTGGAATGCCCGGATTTTCTTTGGTCAGAATACTGACTTGTGGATTACGCTGAAGTGCACGGACATTGGCGGGAGGAACGGCATCAATGGCCTGCACCTGCCCGCTGGTTAATGCGCCCAATCGGACAGAGGATTCCGGCAGATATTTAAAGTTAATGGCGGAGAGCCATGCAGGACCCTGATGGTGCGCATAGCCCGGCCCCCATTGATAATCATCACGGCGTGTCAGCTGGCTGCCGTTGCCCTTGACGAAGGATTTAAGGATAAAAGGCCCCGATCCCACGACGGTGTTGCTGGTATTTGGGGTGTTCTTCAGATAGGTCGGTGATTGTATACCGAGATAAGGCAGACTCAGACCCTGCAACAGTGGCGCAAACGGCGTCTTATAGTGGATCACCACGGTAAAATCATCCGGTGTGGTGATGCTGTCGATCGGGCCAAGCAGCGATTTTGCATAGCTTGAGGTAGTTTTGGGATCCAGGATGCGATCCAAATTATATTTAACCGCCTGCGCGTCCAGCCGGGTTTTGTCGCTGAAGGTCACGTCCTTGCGCAGGTGGAAGGTATATTGCGTGTGATTGTCGTTAATCTCCCAGCGCAAGGCAAGCCACGGGGTAAAACGGTTATCCCCGGCTTGCCCTACCAGCGAGTCCACGACATTACGGGTAATCAAGGCCGTGACTGAGTAACCGGTAATGGAAGGATCGATGATAGGGGTATCGCTACCTAAGGCGACATTTAATGTCCCGCCCGATACAGGCGATTCTGCTGCGTGGGCCGTTGCGACCAGTGCCGCTAATAATAATCCTACTGCCGTTTTTGTTTTCATTATTCCTTGCTCCGGGGTATTCAGGCTCTGAGGGTATGACCTCACCCTACAAAGTTGAAGATGCTCATAAAAGTAATAAAAAATGCTATTTATATCTAATTTGAGAATATGGAAGGATGCATACGGATCTGCGCTTCCCGCATACCCTGATTCAGGCGCGCTCAAAAACGGTGGCGATCCCCTGGCCCAGCCCGATACACATCGTGGCGAGGCCAAATTGCCTGTCACGCTGTTCCAGCAGGTTGATTAATGTGGTGGTAATGCGGGTTCCGGTGCATCCCAAAGGATGGCCGAGTGCGATGGCACCGCCATGTTGATTAATCTTGTCGTCGATCTGGTCAAGCAGACCCAGCCCTTTAATGCAGGACAACACCTGCGCGGCGAAGGCTTCATTAAGCTCAAACAGGTCGATATCTTCGATGGATAGCCGGGCGCGTTTCAGTGCTAATTCGCTGGCCGGAACGGGGCCGTAACCCATGGTTGAAGGCTGACTGCCCACCACCGCCATGGCACGTATACGGGCGCGTACAGGCAGGCCATGTGCACGTGCATACGACTCGCTGGCCAGTAAGACTGCTGATGCGCCGTCTGCCAGTGACGACGACGTCCCTGCAGTGACCGTTCCCGTATGAGGATCAAAAACGGGTCGCAGATTATTGAGACTGTCCAGGCTGGTTTCCGGGCGGATGACCTCATCTTTTTGATGGCGAACCAGTGCGCCATGAGCATCATGACCGTGGGTAGGCACGATCTCTGCGTCAAAAAGCCCCTTAAGACTTGCATGTGCGGCCCGCTGATGGGAACGCAGCGCAAATTCATCCTGCATTTCCCGACTGATATTATGCATTTTTGCCAGTAGCTCCGCCGTGAGCCCCATGTTGCCTGCCGCACGGGCAACGGTTTTACTCAGGGCGGGATGAAAATCAATGCCATGGGTCATCGGAACATGGCCCATATGTTCAACCCCCCCGGCGATACAAAGAGTGGCGTCACCAACCATGATGGCCCGCGCGGCATCATGTAACGCCTGCATGGATGAACCGCAAAGCCTGTTCACCGTCGTCGCAGGCACCGTGTGAGGTATTTCCGCCAGCAGTGCCGCATTACGGGCGATATTAAATCCTTGCTCCAGCGTTTGCTGTACGCATCCCCAGTAAATATCGTCAATGTTTGTTGACGACAGTCCGGGTTGTCTGGCCAGCAGCTCGCGCATCACATGTGCTGAAAGGGCTTCTGCGCGGACATGGCGAAATGCACCTTCACGGGCGCGGCCCATCGGCGTTCTGATCGCATCTACAATAACGACATTTTCCATTGAATATTCCTTATGCCAGTACGCTGCGTTGAGCATCGGCGGTGGGATGAGGATAAAACGGTGCACTCTGGTGAGCAGGGGAAAGCAGCAATGCAGGTAACTGATAGAGGCCACCCAGCGCGCTAAAGTGCCGGGCCGCGCGGTTAAAGTTTGCCGTACCCCGGGTATCGACATAACGGCATGCACCGCCGCGATAAACCGGGAACCCCAGTCCCTGAATCAATGCGGTATCTGCTTCAGCAGCGGAGCCGATCACGCCTTCTTCAAGGCAGCGGATAACTTCATTCACCATCGGGATCATCATGCGATCGATAATGTCATCTTCGCTCAGCGGCAAAGGGGGAGACTGCAGTGCGGCCAGCTTCGTCTCAAAATCTTTATCTGCCACACGCTGGCTGCGGCCCTTCTTGTCCTGCTGATAGCGATAAAATCCCTGTCCTGTTTTTTCTCCCAGACGCTGATGTGCGTGAAGAAAATCAATAATTGCCGTGGTATCGGCGTTAAAACGCTCGGGCCAGGCGGCAGAAAGCTGTTTAAAAATGGCGTGTGCGGTATCGATCCCGATAACATCCAGCAACCATGCCGGGCCCATTGGCCAGCCAAAGGCATCTTCCATTACCCTATCAATATGGCGGAAGCTGATGCCATCACGCACCAGCATCAGCAAACCGCTCAGGTAAGCGAAGAGCACCCGGTTGATAAAGAATCCCGGCCTGTCTTTGACGATCACGGGGGTCTTTCCCAGCCTCCTGGCATAGGCCACCACGGTTGCCAGCGTGGCATCCGAGGTGTTTTCACTGCGAATAATTTCCACCAGCGGCATGCGCTGCGCCGGATTAAAGAAATGCAGGCCGCAAAATTGCGTCGGTCGTGTCAGTCCGCGTGCCAGTTCACCAACCCCAAACGTTGAGGTATTGGTGACCAGCACGGTGTCCCGGGCAATGTTTTGCTCTGCCGTGGCCAGCACGAGGGCTTTTACCGCTTTATCCTCTACCACGGATTCAATCACTATCCCGGCCAGATCAAGCCCTTTATAGCCTGCTGTTACGCGTATGTCTGACAGCACGCGGGCCATGTGATTTCCGTCAATCTGATTTTTCGCCAGAAGCTGGTTAAGCCATTTTTTAGGAGCATCCAGCGCAGCGAGCTGGGATTGCGGTCTGTTAGCGTGTATCAACGCGGGTACGCCATGCAAAGCAGAAAGATAAGCGATTCCCTTACCCATAATCCCGGAGCCCAGTACCGCGACCTGTTCAACAGGCCGACCATATGCCGCCAGCGTTTCTGCCCGTCTGATGACCTGTCTTTTGCTGAGGAACGCCCCGATAGAGGACTTTGCTTCGTCCGTGCGCGCCAGCCTGAGAAACTGCTGGCGTTCGGCGTCTGAGGCTTCGCGGTGGGCATGGGAGGCTGAAAACTCGACAGTACTGATAGCAGCAACCGCGGCCGCCTTATACTTCTGTACCGAATTTTTTACCCCTGCAGACGCATGGAAGAATGTCATAACAGACTCTGTTGTGCTCAGGCGCAGCGGGGCCTGTTTTTCACGCCGTGCGACCCGCCAGTCCAATTCACCCTGCGAAGCACCGGTCAGCATATGTGTCGCCGCACTCAGGAGTTGCGACTGAGCGATCCTGGCATCGATCAGGCCCAGTTTCAGGGCGCGGTCGGCATCAGAAGACTGGCCGGTGGTGATAAGCTCCAGGGCATGATCGACCCCCACCAGACGGGGAAGTCGCACTGTGCCGCCAAAGCCCGGAATGAGACCCAGGCTCACTTCCGGCAGGCCCAGACTTGAAGCCGGTGTGGCGATGCGAAAATCGCAGGCCAGCGCCAGTTCACAGCCCCCGCCCAGTGCCGCGCCGTCAATCGCCGCAAGCGTGGGGAAGGGCAAATAATTAAGTAAGTCTAACGATTTATTAGCGTTGTTGATCCAGACGTCGAGGCTATTATCCTGCCGATATTGCAAACTATGTAATTCATACAAATCGGCACCGAGATTAAAGTTATTTTTAGCCGAGCGAATTAATAGCCCCTTAATTTCATTATGATTGCGAGCTATAGTTAATGCTGCATAGAGTTCCTCAAAGAAAACGGAATTCATGGTATTAACTTTGGCTGCGGTGCTATTCAGAACCAGCTCTGCTAACCCA
>NZ_JAFMOS010000513.1 GCF_019049755.1 Rahnella perminowiae | reverse complement strand
CTGTTAGTACCGCCTCCCCATTCCTTGCCACTATCCAGTAGCAGAATTTTAGATCGATCTTGTCCCATCGGTTAGCGCCCTTGCTCAGTCCGGTCAAAAAAATATACAGCGCCTATTATATGAGGCAAAACCCAGAAGCTCTACTTTTTAGTTTGGCTCGTAAACTCATGTATATCAATAAGTTAGTTGATGGTAGCGGAGATATGCTTACCATCAATATAATCAGGAAATCGTCAATGTGTGCGATTTCTAGTTTTGCGTAAAAGTTGTCATCACAGAATACTGCCGTTCCACAAACTCCAAGGCAGGTAAAGATTTCAGGCTTTCTCCCAGAACTTTAAACATGCTGTCCGCATAAATCTGCGGGATAGGTTGCCTGAGGCGACAGACACTGATGCCTTTACGCGATGATTTTACTGGCCCGATCGTGGCTTTGCGGGTTGCTGCGCTGCGCTGGGGTTCGTTCAGCAGATCGCTTGGCCTGACCAGAACGATATCGGCAGGTAAGTTTGGCAACATTTGCTGCAGCACTTTCACCGTAGTGGGATGTGGATGCCCGATCGCGATGGCATAGCCATTCTTGCGTGCGAGTTGAATTGCACGTTCAAATTGACGGCGGATTTCCGTTTCATTCTGCACATCATCTAAAAAGACATTGCGTTTAATCACTTTCACCCGGGTGCCCTGAGCCGCTTTGACTGACTGGGTGTTGCCGATGGTCATACTATCGAGGAAAAATAGGTTGTGAGCATTCATTGCCTGCATGACATTTTCCATGCCGGTCAGGCTGGAGGTCATAGCGCTACCCATATGGTTATTGATACCAATCGCGTAGGGAATATTGCTGATCGCCTGATCGACAATGCGTTTCACTTCTGCGGCACTCATGGAAGGTGTGAGCGTATCTTTTTCCAGAGGTTGCTTGCTGAGCGGTGCCATCGGCAGGTGGATCAGAATCTCACGTCCCTGCTGGTGCGCTTTGTTCATCATCATCTGCGAATCGGGTGCATTGGGGAAAATCGCGACGGATACCGCTTTTGGCATCTGAAGTACCTGGTTTTCCTCATGCTGGCGATAACCGAAGTCATCGATCAGGATGGATAATTTCGCTGCCTGAACCTGACAGGCAAAGAACGCAGTACCGCAAACGGCAGCTAAAACGGACTTGTTATATCGCAATGCTATCTTCCCAACCACGGCTGTGGATTAACTGCCTGGCCCTGACGACGAATTTCAAAATACAGCGATGGCTGGCCCTGTCCGCCGCTGTTCCCAACTTTAGCAATGGCCTGACCGGTTCTGACCTGGTCGCCTACGCTGACCAGCGCATCCTGATTGTAGCCGTACAGGCTCATATCGCCTTTACCGTGATCGATAACCACAACCAGCCCGTATCCCTGTAACCAGTCCGCCAGAATGACCCGTCCGTCAGCAATCGCACGGACATCACTGCCTTCCCTTGCTGAGATCACCATCCCTTTCCAGCGTAGTTCACCCTGTAGCTGTTCGCCGAAGCGATGTATCAACGAACCATTAACAGGCCAGATATTTTGACCTGATGGTCTGCCCAGACCGCCGGTACGGGCCATCAGGGATTGCTCGCTTTGGGTTGGTTTGTAGGTGGAGCCGGATTTCTTCGCCTGTTGCTCTTTCGCTCTGACTGCCGCAGCTTCACGCGCTTCTTTTTCTGCGCGTGCTTTGGCGGCACGTTCAGCGGCTGCAATTTTGTTTTGCAGGCTGGATTCGTTGGCGCGCAGTTCAGTCAGGCTCTGCTCATCTTTTTGCAATGAGGATTCGAGCGCGGTCAGTGTTTGTTTGCGTGCGGCGCGTGCCTGTTCGAGTTTCTGCTGCTGGGTTTGCTGTTCATCCAACAGGCTTTTTTGCCGGGCTTGTTTAGATTGCAAAGACACACGCTGTGCCGCCAGCGTAGTGCGGGTCTGTTTCAGATCTTCGATGGTTTTCTGTCGTGCTTCATTCAGATAACCAAAATAAGCCAGGATCCTCTCGCTGCGTTCGCTCTCTTCGCTGCTCAGCAGTAATTGCAGGCCCTTATGCTGCCCGATGCGGAAGGCGGCATCGAGCTGCTTTGCCAGAATAGTTTCCTGCGTCTTTTGTTGTTTTTGCAATTTATCGATGGACGCATTCAGCCCGGAAATGTCTTTTCCCAATGTGGCGAGGGTTGACTGTGTACTGCGCAACTGACTGCTGGCTGAAGCGATGGTTTTTTCCTGCGCCTGCAGTTGCTGCAGTAAAGTGCCGCGTTGCTGTTTCTGCTGTTTTACGCTTTTCTCTTTTTCCGCAATGTTTTGCTGAATGGTTTTGAGCTGATCTTTATTGTCGTCAGCATGCACGCTCACAGAGAGAGACAGCAGAGATACGCACAGTAATAAGGCTGGAGATGGGAAGGCAGATACGGCCTTGTCCTGAGCGGAAAGGCGGGTTCTCATCAGGCTGAAATGAATGAATTTGCTCAAACTTTTTTCCGCTTGTCGACCGTGGATGATAGACAATATGGCTGTCCCTTATCGTATCGTAACACTAATCAACCGGCTGATGCACAAACAAAAAAGGCGTACCAACGGAGGTCAGTACACCTTTTTTAACACGCTTTAACAGCAATTAGCGGGCGATAAACAGCGGTTTGCCGGTCATTTCCGTCGGAATTTCCATGCCCATCAGTGAAAGCATGGTTGGCGCGATATCAGATAATTTACCGCCTTCAACAGCCTGTGCATTTCCACCGATATAGATGAGCGGTACCGGCAGGCTGGTATGTGCGGTATGCGCCTGGCCGGTGGCAGGATCACGCATCTGTTCCGCATTGCCGTGGTCGGCTGTAATCAGCAACTGACCACCGGCGGCTTTCACTGCGTCCACGACCTGAGCAACACATTTATCGAGCGCTTCAACGGCACTGACAGCCGCATCGTAAACACCGGTATGGCCGACCATGTCGCCATTTGGATAGTTACAAATGATGGCGTCATATTTACCGCTGCTGATTGCGCCGAGCAATTTTTCCGTCAGTTCAGCAGAGCTCATTTCCGGTTGCAGGTCATAAGTCGCCACATTGGGTGATTTCACCAGGATACGATCTTCGCCTTCAAATGAGTCTTCCATGCCACCGTTAAAGAAGAAGGTGACATGGGCATATTTTTCGGTTTCAGAGATACGCAACTGCGTTTTCCCGTGCGCCATCAACCATTCGCCCAGCGTATTTTTCAGGGATGCCGGTGGATAGGCACAGGCTGCATTGATGTCTGCAGCATATTCGGTCAGCATGATAAAATCGCCGAAATTAATCACTTTTTCGCGGGTAAAGCCCTCAAAATCCGGGCTAATGAAAGCACGGGTGATTTCACGTGCACGGTCTGCACGGAAGTTCATAAAGACCAGCGCATCGCCATCATTGATTGCGGCAGTTTCTTCGCCAGCGGCTTGCAACACAGTCGGTTTGACGAACTCATCATTTTCGTCGCGGGCATAAGCGGCTTGCAGACCTGCAAGGGCGTTATCGGCAGTGAATGCGCCTTTTGCCTGTGACATTAAGTCATAGGCCTGTTGCACACGATCCCAGCGGTTGTCGCGATCCATGGCGTAATAACGCCCCACGATTGACGCGATACGGCCTGTACCTATCTGTGCAAATTTTTCTGAGAAGCGTTTCAGGGCTGCTTCAGCACTGCGCGGTGGGGTATCGCGGCCATCCAGGAAGGCATGCAGATAAATGGCTTTCGCACCACGGCGTTGCGCCAGCTCAATCATCGCCATAATGTGATCTTCGTGACTGTGAACGCCACCCGCAGACAGCAGACCCATAATATGAACCGATTTGCCGGCGGCGATTGCACGATCAACAGCGCCAGTCAGTACGCTATTATTAAAGAAATCACCTTCTTTAATTTCTTTGTCCAGACGGGTGAGATCCTGATACACGATGCGACCGGCACCTAAATTGACATGGCCGACTTCGGAGTTACCCATCTGCCCGTCGGGTAAACCGACGTCCAGCCCGGATGCGGCGATGAGGGTGTGCGGATGAGTGGCCCACAAATTATCCATGACGGGGGTTTTGGCGTTCAGAATTGCATTATCTTGTTGTTCTTCACGATGCCCGTAGCCATCAAGAATCACCAGAACCATCGGTTTTTTGTTGCTCGACATGTCAATTGACCTCAGTTTGAAAGATGAAATGCTCATTAGGCTCGCCAGCTGAAACAGTCTGAACAGGCGCGGCTAAGGGCATTTAAGGCGGCTGATTTTACCTCAGCGCGGTAAGTGAATAGCCGGAGGAGATCAAAGATGAGGTGAGGTGAGGGTTAACTTTCGCTATAAAGGCGTGTTAATTTTCCGAGACGTGCCGCAGATTGTGGCAATCGCCGCGCTTACTGGCTGTATTTGCTCCGACGCGCAGGTATACTCTGAAGCCTTGAATTTTCCCCCAACTGACGGGAGTTGCTACACCCCATGCAAGATATTATGCCATTCATCAGTGCGCATCCGGTTCTCAGCCTGGCGTGGGTTGCGTTACTGATTGCAGTAATTGTAACCACTTTTAAAACACGTTTTTCTAAAGTAAAAGAGATCACCCGTGGCGAAGCAACCCGCCTGATTAACAAAGAAGACGCCATTGTTGTCGATGTCCGCGCGCGTGAAGAATTCCGCAAAGGCCACATCGCTGAATCACAAAATGTGTTGTCTGCCGACATCAAGAACAACAACCTGGGTGAACTGACCAAACATAAAGCACAGCCTGTTATCGTGGTTTGTGCCACAGGCCAGACTTCCCGCACTGCGGCTGAAGGCCTTATTGCTGCGGGTTTTGAACGCGTCTTTACACTCAAAGAAGGTATCAGCGGCTGGAGCAGTGAAAATCTGCCATTAGTGCGCGGTAAATAAGACATTAAGCAAACTGCTACGGCAATAAATTTTACGACTCTGAGGTGGAACCCATGGCCAAAATTGAAATCTACACCAAGGCAACCTGCCCTTACTGCCATCGTGCGAAGGCTCTCCTTAATAGCAAAGGGGCTTCATTCGATGAAATCGCTATCGACGGCGACGCGGATCAACGTGAAAAAATGATCGCCCGTAGCGGTCGTTCAACCGTTCCTCAGATTTTTATCGATGGGCAACACGTAGGCGGTTGTGATGATTTACATGCACTTGATGCACGCGGTGGCCTTGACCCAATGCTGGGTTAATAAAGGCGGCGCCTGTTTTCCATTAAGTGTTTAAAAGGACTATTAACCCGAGGGTACTACTCACATGTCAGAACAAAATAACACCGAGATGGCTTTCCAGATCCAACGTATCTACACCAAAGACATCTCTTTTGAAGCGCCAAATGCGCCTCAGGTTTTCCAGCAAGACTGGCAGCCAGAAGTTAAACTGGATCTTGATACTGCTTCCAGCCAGCTGGCTGACGGCGTATATGAAGTCGTCTTGCGTGTGACCGTAACGTCTTCCCTGGGCGACGAAACTGCGTTCCTGTGCGAAGTTCAGCAAGGTGGTATCTTCACTATCTCCGGTATTGATGGCAACCAGATGGCACATTGCCTGGGGGCATATTGCCCGAACATTCTGTTCCCGTATGCCCGTGAGTGCATCACCAGCCTGGTTTCCCGCGGTACCTTCCCGCAACTGAATCTGGCACCTGTTAACTTTGACGCTCTGTTCATGAACTATCTGCAACAGCAAGCTGAAGGCGAAGGTGCTGAACCGCATCAGGATGCCTGATGAAAACCGTCAATGCGTCAATGACAGTGATCGGTGCCGGCTCGTACGGCACCGCTTTAGCGATTACTCTTGCCAGAAATGGTCATCCCGTTGTGCTGTGGGGACATAATCCCGACCACATCAATGCGTTACAGCGCGCCCGTTGTAATCAGGAATTCCTTCCTGATGTTCATTTCCCCGATAATCTGTTGCTCGAAACCAATCTTTCTATCGCGTTAGCTGCCAGTCGTAATGTACTGGTTGTAGTGCCAAGCCATGTATTTGGTGACGTATTACGCCAGCTGAAACCGCATCTGCGCCCTGATGCGCGCGTGGTGTGGGCGACGAAAGGTCTGGAAGCCGAAACCGGACGTTTGTTGCAAGATGTCGCGCGCGAAGAACTCGGCGATGCAATTCCATTAGCCGTCGTTTCCGGGCCGACATTTGCTAAAGAACTGGCGGCCGGCATGCCAACGGCAATCTCACTGGCCGCAACGGATACCCGTTTTGCCGAAGATTTGCAGCAATTGCTGCACTGTGGCAAAAGCTTCCGTGTTTACAGCAACCCCGATTTTATCGGTGTTCAGCTGGGCGGTGCGATTAAAAATGTTATCGCGATTGGTGCCGGGATGTCTGATGGTATCGGCTTTGGGGCTAATGCAAGAACCGCGCTGATTACCCGTGGTCTGGCAGAAATGACCCGCCTGGGTTCCGCTTTAGGCGCTGACCCAGCCACATTTATGGGCATGGCAGGCTTGGGTGATTTAGTGTTAACCTGCACAGACAACCAGTCCCGCAACCGTCGCTTCGGCATTATGCTGGGGCAAGGCAAAGATGTTCAGACTGCTCAGGACACCATCGGCCAGGTTGTTGAAGGCTATCGCAATACAAAAGAAGTGCGGGCTCTGGCGCAGCGAAATAATGTTGAAATGCCGATCACGGAACAGATTTACCAGGTGCTGTATTGCGGTAAAGATGCGCGTGAAGCAGCAATCAGTCTGCTTGCCCGTGCGAGCAAGGACGAAAAACACAGCCACTGAAAGGCATTTGCAGAATAGCCACCTTGTTGGTATTCCCCACAGGGCGGCTTTTTATTACCCGAACTTGCAAAGTCGTAAGGAAAAGTGATGTCGTTAGAAGAATTAGAACTGGTCTGGAATAACATTAAATCAGAGGCGAGAGCGCTGGCTGAGTGTGAACCGATGCTGGCCAGTTTTTTCCATGCGACGTTGCTAAAACATGAAACGCTGGGCGGCGCGTTGAGCTACATTCTGGCTAACAAGCTGGGTAATCCGATTATGCCTGCGATGGCGATCCGTGAAGTTGTCGAAGAAGCCTATCGTAACGACGAACAAATGATCCTGTCCGCTGCCCGCGACATTTTGGCTGTGCATCAGCGTGATGCGGCGGTCGACAAATATTCCACACCGCTGCTTTATCTGAAAGGGTTCCACGCGCTGCAGGCTTACCGCATCGGTAACTGGCTATGGAAGCAGGATCGCAAAGCGCTGGCAATTTATTTCCAGAATCAGATTTCAGTGTCATTTGGCGTAGATATTCACCCGGCGGCACGCATTGGCTGTGGCATCATGTTTGACCACGCCACCGGTATTGTCATCGGTGAAACGGCCGTGGTGGAAAATGACGTGTCGATTCTGCAATCTGTGACACTGGGTGGTACAGGGAAAACCTGCGGTGACCGACACCCTAAAATTCGTGAAGGCGTCATGATTGGTGCCGGTGCGAAAATCCTCGGCAACATCGAAGTGGGTGCTGGCGCAAAAATCGGTGCGGGTTCAGTCGTATTACAATCAGTTCCTCCACATACCACGGCTGCAGGCGTTCCGGCGCGTATTGTCGGGCGGCCGGAAAGCGAGCGGCCTTCCATGGATATGGATCAGCATTTCAACGGTATTGTGCAGGGTTTTGAATTCGGCGACGGCATCTGACAGGTTTTCAGATGGCATGAATCTGCATGCCATCCTCTTCACTTCCAATACGCTATTCTTTCAGCAATGCGCCCGGATATCCCAACTGACGCCAGGCTTCATAAACCACAACGGACACAGCATTCGACAAGTTCATGCTGCGGCTTTCTGCGCGCATGGGAATGCGGATTTTCTGTTGTGCTGGCAGGTTATCCAGTATGGATGCCGGCAAGCCGCGAGTTTCTGGGCCGAAGAGCAGGAAATCATCCTCCTGATAGCTGACGGCGCTATGTGCTGGCGTGCCTTTGGTTGTCAGTGCAAACAGGCGCTGTGGGTTTTCACTACTGAGAAAGGCATCATAATTAGCGTGATGCTTGATATTGGCGAATTCATGGTAATCGAGCCCGGCGCGGCGCAGACGTTTATCGTCCCAGCCGAAACCCAGAGGTTCGATGAGGTGAAGCTGACATCCGGTGTTGGCACACAGGCGGATAATGTTGCCGGTGTTGGGCGGGATTTCTGGTTCAAATAAAACAATGTTAAGCATGCGTCCCCCTGATAGAGGGACGCAGAATAGCAGAAACTTAACGCTGGTGCAGCGGCAGCCAGATAATCAAACGAAGGCCGCCCAGCGGGCTGTCTTCGGCTTTTACCTTGCCTCTGTGCTGTTGAACAGCGGTATCGACGATAGCCAGCCCAAGGCCGGTACCGCCGGATTCCCGGTCACGCGCTTCATCAGTACGGTAGAACGGACGGAAAATCTGCTCACGATCTTCCTCACTTACGCCGGGGCCGTCATCATCTACGGTGATGGTGATCCCTTCGTTGTCGTGGGCGAAGTTCAGCACAATATGATGATTCGAATAACGCAGGGCGTTACGCACGATGTTCTCCAGCGCGCTGTCGAGCGCCGCCGCATTACCGATCAGTTTCCACGGGCCAGGTGGTGATGTGACTTCAAGTGTTTTGCCCATTTGTTCGGCTTCAAACTGTGCGTCGTCAATCACTCCAGCCCACAATTCGTGTGCCTTTAGGGTTTCGCGCGATAATTCATTTTTATGCTGGCTGCGTGACAACACCAGCAGGTCATTGATCATGCCATCAAGGCGCTGAGCTTCATTTTCGATGCGTTGCAGCTCTTTCCCTTCACCATGACGACGTCTCATCAACGCGGTTGCCAGTTGCAAACGCGTCAGCGGGGTACGGAGTTCATGTGAGATATCGGAAATCAGCCGTTGTTGCGCCGTGACCATCCGTTCGAGTGCGCTGACCATCTGGTTGAAGCTGGCACCGGTCGCGAGGAACTCCTGTGGCCCTGCTTCGAGTTCCGGATGCTGCTTAAGATTGCCGCGTGCAACATCATCAGCGGCGTTTTTCAACTTGCGCGCCGGTTTCGCCAGGCTCCAGGCCAGCCAGAGCAACAGCGGGGCGCTGATCAGCATGGTGACGATTAACAGCAACAGCGGGCGGTCGAACATCAGGTTGATAAAGTCAGACTGGGAACTGCTGGCGGGGCGCATCAGATAAAGCTGGTAATTGTCTTCGCCGTCACGAACGGAGAAAGGGCCCACCATTTCGACGCGGCCATATTTTTTCTTCTTCGGGCGATCTGAGTTATCAGACTGGCCGATAAAGTTACGCACGATCTGCATTTCATTGCGCTGAGCGCCAATCACCCGCCCTTCGCTGGTCACCAGCAACAGGCGCTGACCTGGCGGAGCCCATTTGTCGATGGCACGGAACAAGCGGCGCCACCACATCAGGTCATTTGCAGGATCGGTCGCCAGTTCAGCCTCAACGTGTTGTTCAATCATCAGGCCTTGCCGCTGCTCGTTATCGAGCAGCGGTGTAATCTGGCGTGAATCGAGTTTCGGCACCATTAATACCAGCATCAGCACTAAGGCTAATGTGAACCAGAAAATGGCAAAAATACGTGCCGTAAGGCTGTTTATCATGAAGCAGAAACCATCAGATAACCCCGTCCACGCAGGGTTTTAAACCACGGATGACCATCCTGGCGATCAGGTAATTTACGGCGCAGATTCGAGATATGCATATCAATAGCACGGTCAAACGGCGTCAGACGTTTCCCCAGCACTTCCTGACTAAGGTGTTCGCGGGAAACAACTTGTCCAAGATGTTTTGCCAGTAAGTACAAAAGGGTGAATTCAGTGCCGGTTAAATCCAGCGCTTCCCCGTTAAAGCTGGCTTCCTGACGGCCTGGGTTGAGTTGCAGCCCGTCCACTTCGAGCGTCGGTGAGCCGCTGTTTTCATTGCTTTGCTGCTGTTCGCTCCAGTTAGAGCGACGCAACATGGCCCGGATACGAGCCACGAGCTCGCGGTCATTAAACGGTTTTGGCAGATAGTCATCGGCACCCAGCTCAAGGCCAAGAACACGATCTAATTCACTGCCACGAGCGGTTAACATAATCACTGGCGTCTGATGGCGCTGGCGTAATTCTTTAAGGGTTTCAATGCCGTTTTTCTTCGGCATCATCACGTCAAGTAACAGAAGATCGATGGTATTATCGATTTTCTCTAATGCCTGCTCACCATCGTAAGCCACTACAACATTAAAGCCTTCCATTTCGAGCAATTCTTTCAAAAGTGAAGTCAGTTCACGGTCGTCATCAACTAACAAAATTTTATTCATTGTATTTACCTCTAGACGCAAAATACGTCATCAATTGCCGCTATTCCATGACTTTACGTACTTTTACAAGCACTGACGCTTGTTTGCAGCAGCAGGTTTAGACTGCTTTTCAATGATTCGCGATGAAGCGATAAAGACTTTAGGAGTATGTGATGTTTAAGGCAGCTTCATTTGGTTTGGCCACGCTTCTGACACTCAGTTCAGGTGTCGTTTTAGCAGATGGCGCAAAACCAGTGTCAGCGATGCCAGCAGAACATGATAGCACGATGTTGGAGAAGCCTCTGGAACGCAACACTATGTTTGATGGTGTTAATCTCACTGAACAGCAGCGCCAGCAAATGCGTGACCTGATGCACCAGGCTCGAAAAGATTTGCCTAATGTAAATGTAGAACAGATAGAAACGATGCACCGATTGGTTACCGCCGAAAAGTTCGATCAGGCCGCCGTCCGTGCGCAAGCTGAATTGATGGCTCAGGAGCAGGTGGATCGTCAGGTCGAAATGGCCCGCATCCGCAACCAGATGTTTAATCTGCTGACCCCTGAGCAAAAAAATGTATTGAACCAGAAACACGAGCAGCGCATGAAACAGATGCAAATGCAGTTATCTGGATTACAGCCCTCTTCTGCCCAGAAGACGAGTAGTACCAGCACGACCGAGTAAGATCCCTGTTTTTCCTTGCCATAGACACCATCCCTGTCTTCCCCCACCGAAAGGTGGGGTTTTTTTTGCCCTCAATTTGGGTGGGATCTGCAAATAGGAAATTAACAAGGTGGAAATCTGCGCGTAACGAACGGGAAATATCTTGTAAAAGCCGTATGAATCAGTAAATTGCGATGTACCGAGCGGTGTATGCGTATTCTTGCTGACTTGAATCAATTCAGCACCGGTGTTTTGTTATACTATAGGCTCAAACGCTAATAAGCCCTTTTGGCTGCATAAGAAAAATTCGCCCAACAGGCTGGCTCAAGATTCTTAAGAAATTGCATCTACAAGTTCAGAGGTAGTCATGATCAAAAAAATTGGTGTACTGACAAGTGGTGGCGATGCCCCAGGCATGAATGCTGCGATCCGTGGCGTTGTCCGCGCCGCTTTATCTGCAGATTTGGAAGTCTACGGTATTGAAGATGGCTACCTCGGCATGTATGAAAACCGCATGCGCAAACTGGATCGTTACAGCGTCTCCGATATGATCAACCGTGGTGGTACTTTCCTGGGTTCAGCACGTTTTCCGGAATTCCGTGATCCAGAAATGCGTAAAGTTGCCCTACAGAATATGAAAGACCGCGGTATTGATGGCCTGGTGGTTATCGGCGGTGACGGTTCATATGCGGGTGCAGACCTGCTGACGAAAGAAGGTGGCATCCGTTGTATCGGCCTGCCAGGTACCATCGATAACGATGTTGCCGGGACTGACTACACTATCGGTTTTTTCACCGCATTAGGCACTGTGGTTGAGGCGATTGACCGTTTACGTGATACCTCATCCTCACACCAGCGTATCTCTATTGTTGAAGTGATGGGCCGCTATTGCGGTGATTTGACTTTAGCGGCAGCGATTGCCGGGGGGTGCGAATTTATCGCTATCCCTGAAGTTGAATTTAAACGTGATGATCTGGTTGCTGAAATCAAAGCCGGTATCGCGAAAGGTAAAAAACACGCGATTGTCGCCATCACCGAGAAGTTAGATAACATCGAAGAACTGGCTAAATACATCGAGAAAGAAACCTGTCGTGAAACGCGTGGCACTGTCTTAGGCCATATTCAGCGTGGCGGAGCACCGGTCGCTTATGACCGTATCCTGGCTTCCCGCATGGGTGCTTATGCTGTTGACCTGCTGCTGGAAGAAGACCGCGACTATTCTCAGGGCGGTTTCTGTGTGGGTGTAGAAAACGAGAAAATGGTTCACGAATTAATCTCGATTTGTATCGCGCCAGAGAACAAGAAAAGCAAGTTCAAAGAAGACTGGTACGACACGGCGAAAAAACTTTTCTGATTCAGTTTATTGCGTGTTTAGAAGAACCTCCCTGGCGGGAGGTTTTTTTTCGCCCGCCTTTTGTTTATTCCATAAAGTAATAGAAAAAAACCTTTTATTCTTTATGTGTTTCATTTTTATCTGGCACGCTCTCTTTAACGAACAAATAAATGAAATCCATAGAAACTATTTCGGGAGAGTACGATGCGTAAATGGGCTGCAGGTTTGGGATTACTGTTGGTAGCAACGGGAGCGATTGCCAAAGATATTCAGATTCTGAACGTGTCATACGATCCAACCCGTGAGTTCTATGAACAATATAATAAGGCGTTCAGCAAATACTGGCAGGGCAAAACCGGTGATACGGTTACTGTGCGCCAGTCGCATGGCGGCTCAGGCAAACAGGCTACGTCAGTTATTAATGGCATTGAAGCGGATGTAGTGACACTGGCGCTGGCTTATGACGTTGATGCCATTGCCGAGCGCGGTCGTATTGATAAAAACTGGATCACCCGCCTGCCGGACAATTCTGCGCCGTATACGTCTACCATTGTGTTCCTGGTGCGTAAAGGTAATCCGAAACAAATTCATGACTGGAATGATTTGATCAAACCGGGTGTGTCGGTGATTACGCCGAATCCTAAAACGTCTGGCGGCGCACGCTGGAACTATCTCGCTGTCTGGGGTTATGCGTTGCATCACAACAACAATGACAAAGCGAAGGCTCAGGATTTCGTGAAAGCATTGTATAAAAACGTGGAAGTGTTGGATTCCGGTGCTCGTGGCGCAACCAACACCTTCGTTGAGCGCGGTATCGGTGATGTGCTGATCGCATGGGAAAACGAAGCGCTGCTGGCGACCAAAGAAGTCGGCAAAGACAAGTTTGAAATCGTCACGCCAAGCGAATCAATATTGGCGGAGCCAACGGTTTCCGTAGTCGATAAAGTGGTGGATAAGCGTGGCACCCGTACAGTGGCGGATGCCTACCTGAAGTACCTGTATTCACCGGAAGGCCAGACCATCGCAGCAGAAAACTATTACCGTCCGCGTGATCCGCAAGTCGAGAAGAAATTCGCGGCTGAATTCCCGAAACTGAAACTGTTCACCATTGATCAGGTTGCAGGTACCTGGGCTCAGGCGCAGAAAGACCATTTCGCGACCGATGGAATTTTCGACCAAATCACCAAACGTTAATCGCGCTTTTACAGAC
>NZ_JAFMOS010000514.1 GCF_019049755.1 Rahnella perminowiae | reverse complement strand
CTTATATACCGCATTCCATAACAAGATCGCCTCAATCGGCACCATCAGCCGACTGACACAATAGCGCCGCTTCTCCAGTCCGCAATCTCTAATTTCTCTCAACCGGGGCATGAAGACCTGTCGTACAAGAGCATTTCAGTCCTCGTCGTTATTCAATCCGGCCTGTACACATCGACGCAGGAAAAGACTGAAGTCACCGGACACCCATATCACTTTCTGTAATCACCGGAGAACTTTGGGACCATTTGCTGCTGACAGAGTCTGATTTAGGTTAAGGTATGATGGACTGGATTTAACCTTTCAGATTAAAGGGACTTTCTTATGGCAAGAGACGAGAAAACAGCGCCGGGCGACACCGGCTATCACCGGTATGAAATTATCGGGGACAACACGCACCGTACCGATGTTCTGTGCAGTGAAAAAGTTATCCAGTGCAGGAGGGTGCCGGTCAGGGGGATTACGCTGACAGTGGGGGTGTTCTTTGACGGTACGGGCAACAACCGAAATAATTCAAGCGACCTGCGACTGGCCTACGCGCACTGCGCAAACCTGGTGGATGAGGCGCGGGCAAAGGCGTGTGCGAAGTATGAAGAACAGCAAAAAGCCCATGTGGACGCACTGGATAGGGTGTTCGGATGAGGACATTACATATTGCGATCGGGGTACTGCTGTTACTGACGGGGTGCCGCGACAGGCGAGCCGACGTGACCACCCCGCTAGGGGACGGCGTAGAGCAGTGGGGCAAAAAGCTGCCTTACGATCACTGGCAGTTTAATTTTTTTCACCCTAAAAATCTGCCCGCCCTGGTGACGCAGGTGTATCTGGAGGACGGGGATATCCAGGAAAGCATCTTCAGGCGGCTTGACCCGACAGAACCCAGCCAGAGCAGCGTGGACACATGGAGTCGTGTTGTTGGCAGTTTTTCTGCCAACTTTAATATCAGTAAGGCGCTGCCGGTAAGGATGTCAGTGTGCTGGGACTCGGTGATTGATAAAAAATCGTATGAGACGGAGATCTGGTTTGATCGGGGAACATGGCGGCAAATGACAACGGCTTATCCTGATAATTACAAACCGGGACAGGTTTATTACCGGGATAATATGATTATTGGTCTGGCTCCCGGAGGTACGGTGCGGATCTGGCTTGAGGACAACGGTAATCATATTGTCCCCCAACACCCGGCCAGAGAGTTCACATTGACGGGAGATAATATGTTGATATGTAAGAACGTTCCCAGCAGGATTGATTTTAATTACACCGAGCGTAACGGCTACGACCCGTTTATCCGGGACTTTATCAAAGGGAAAACCTATCCATACGGTGATTGGTAGGGTTTAACGATCTGCAAAATTAAAAGGATCTTCTTGAGATCCTTTTTTACGACCAAATTTCTGGGGTAAGAATTTTGTTTAAAAAAGCCTTTTCATAGAAGAGATTACGTTTTGCAAATGGATCTCGCGTACCGCTGGCCCGGCATCCCCGCCGGGCAGTGAATGGTCCATCCGAACAAAAACCCATTTTATTCCTCTCTGTCCTCCGGATTATTTATTCAGGGGCTTTGCCCTGCATCCTTTCTTCTTGTCTGCGCCCTGTTTTTGACATTTACCTGACACTACTCATCAGGACGTGATCAACCCAACAAAAAACGACACCAAAGTTCACATAAATTGAAATGATGTTTCAATTTCTTGAGTCGGACGAATTTTCTCGCTAAACTCCTCTTTATTATTTCGGCGCCGGGCACAGCCCGACAACCCATCGTCCTACGGAAAAGCAGATTTGCTTCCGTTTATGCATAAAGGAACCATCATGATTCTGGATAATTTCTCGCTTCAGGGAAAAGTCGCGGTAGTGACCGGATGCGATACCGGTTTGGGTCAGGGTATGGCAATCGGCCTCGCTGAGGCCGGCTGTGATATTGTAGGGATCAACATTGTCGAACCCGCAGAAACCATCGAGCGCATCGGCGCGACAGGCCGCCGTTTCCTAAGCCTGACCGCTGATCTGAGCGACACGAAAGTTATTCCGGCGCTGCTGGAACGTGCTGTCGCTGAAATGGGACATCTGGATATTCTGGTCAATAACGCCGGAATCATCCGCCGTGAAGACGCCATCGAGTTCAGCGAAAAGAACTGGGATGATGTGATGAATCTGAACATCAAATCCGTCTTCTTCATGTCGCAGGCTGTGGCGAAACAATTCATCGCTCAGGGTACCGGCGGCAAAATCATTAATATCGCGTCGATGCTTTCCTATCAGGGCGGTATCCGCGTACCTTCTTATACCGCATCAAAAAGCGCCGTCATGGGAGTGACCCGCCTGCTGGCCAACGAATGGGCGAAGCACAATATCAATGTGAACGCGATTGCGCCGGGCTATATGGCGACCAACAACACCCAGCAACTTCGCGCTGATGAAGCACGCAGCGAAGAAATTTTGGGGCGTATTCCTGCCGGCCGCTGGGGTTTGCCGTCTGATCTGATGGGGCCGGTCGTATTCCTGTCTTCACCGGCTTCCGACTATATCAACGGTTACACCATTGCGGTTGACGGGGGCTGGCTGGCCCGTTAATCACGCCAGTTATTGATAAACATTCACCGACAGCAGCGGCTCAGACCGCTGCCCAAAGAGGAAATCTCATGAAAATTGCATTGATGATGGAAAACAGTCAGGCCGCTAAAAACGCGATCATCCTGAAAGAACTTAACGCCGTAGCTTCGGAAAAAGAGTATCCGGTCTTCAACGTGGGCATGTCTGATGAACAGGATCACCATCTGACTTACATCCATCTGGGCATCATGGCCAGTATCCTGCTTAATTCAAAAGCGGTGGATTTTGTGGTTGCAGGCTGCGGTACCGGCCAGGGCGCACTGATGTCTCTGAATATTCATCCGGGCGTTAACTGCGGTTATTGCATTGATCCGGCTGATGCCTTCCTGTTTGCGCAAATCAACAACGGCAACGCATTATCGCTGCCATTTGCTAAAGGCTTCGGCTGGGGTGCAGAGCTGAACGTACGCTTCATCTTCGAAAAGGCCTTTACCGGCGTGAAAGGCGAAGGCTATCCGGCTGACCGCAAAGAACCTCAGGTGCGCAACGCGGGCATTCTGAATCAGGTGAAAGCCGCAGTGGTGAAAGAAAACTATCTGGATACCCTGCGTGCCATCGATCCTGAACTGGTAAAAACCGCCGTGACAGGCGAACGTTTCCAGAAATGTTTCTTCGAAAACTGCCAGAACAAAGAGATCGAAACCTTCGTGCGTGAAATCCTCGCGTAAGATTTCGTGTTTTGTGGTGTCAAAAAAACCGGTGCTCATGGCACCGGTTTTTTATGGTCTGAAAGAATTATAAAAAATCTTGTCGTTGCGGCGTAAACGTGTCGAGCAACACACCTTTCTCCAGACACACGCAGCCGTGCATGATGTACGGTTTTTTATACAGCGTATCGCCTGCACTTACTTCACGGGTTTCTTCACCGATAGTGAATTTGAAACGGCCGGATAACACATAGGTCAGTTGTTCGTGAACATGGTTATGCATCGGGCCGACGGCGCCTTCTTCAAAGTATACTTCAACGGCCATCATGGTGCCGTCATGCGCCAGAACACGACGGCTCACACCGTCCCCCAGATCCTGTAAAGGAATATCTTTTTTAAAGGTAAACATTGGTTAATCCTTGCGTAATGAACTGAGCAGGGCATGCGGAATTTCCGCCAGATACAGCGCCGGTAAGCCTTCATAATCGGTGGTGAACAGCACATGACGATCGTCGGGTGAGAAAGAAGGGTGCGGATGCGTCACCTGACGGTCGCCGTCCAGCACCTGCCAGGAGCTGTTATGCGCGGCCAGCGGTGCATACCGGCGGGTCCGGGTGTCGAAAATATACAACCACGGATCGTTTTCAATCGTATGACTTGCGGTGTCTTTCACATCAACCGGCGTACCGGAGCCATCACCGACCAGCAGTGTACCGTTGTCATTACTCATCAGATGCGAGCAGGCTGGCATAGTCATCAGACAGATATCTTCGCCGGTTTGCGGGTCGAAACGGCGGATATGGCGGTCATGTTGGCCTTTCAGATAAGACACATAAATAAGTGCAGAGCCGTCCGGTACCCAGAATTCGTGCGTACAGCTTTCTCCCGGTGCATGTTCTTTTACCTTGCGGACATCACTGCCGCCTTCATTCACCAGCCACATACGTGCATCAACCAGGTCATGCGGGCCTTCGTGACAGAAAGCGACGGTGTGGTCATCAAACGGGCGATAAATCGGGTGTCCGAGCCATTCATTTTTCTCGTGGATCACGCGGGATTTTCCGTTGAGTAAATCGACACATAACAGTCTGCAGTGCGGATTACTGTGATAGAAATCCTGGAAGATTTTCCAGTCTGACAGTGGCGTCCAGTCCTCACGACTGATTTCGATACCCACCAGACGGGTGCATTCGCTGTTGGCCACCCAGGTGCCATAGCCAACCCATTCTTCCGGCACCTGATACACCGTATGTTCACTAAAATCAGCCAGTTTTACGCGCTGCAGACTGCGTTCGTTTTTGACGTAGTAAAGATACTGATCATCCGGGGAGAGGAAACCGCCAAAGGTGTTATCGCCTTTGCCTTCAGTCAGCTGAGCCGCTTTCTGCGTTTGCAAGTCCAGCAGATAATAGTTGCGGTTGCCATCAAACTCACCGGCAAACAACAGCTTATTACCCTCGCGGGTAAAGCATTTCTGATAGAAATAGTTGCGATGACACAACACATCAGGCGGTGTTAAACGCGTCACCCGGGCACCGGTCTGAGGATCCTGAACGGTGTGGAAACTAAATTGAATCTGAGAACCTTTTGCCATGATTCACCCCATAAGTAGCATGAAATTAGCCGTTGTTCCGGCGTCCCTTTCATTAATCAAAATGCAGTTTCATTAATTTGAAAACACATTACCACTTTGTGAGTCAAAACAACGGCGGGTGAAAACAAAAGTGCAATGGTGATCACAAAACGGTTGGCTTTTGCTACAGCGTAAAACCATCCTATAATGATATAGCTTGCTCAAATATTATTGATACTCTTGATGATTAAAGAGTACGAACAAAATATCTCACGCTTACACGGTGGAGTATTTTAGAAAAGGGATGTGAAAGATGAGATTACGAAAGAAACGTGTTCAACCCATGCATATCAACGACATTACGATCATTGATGACACTAAACTGAAAAAAGCTATTACCGCCGCAGCCCTGGGTAATGCGATGGAATGGTTTGATTTCGGTGTGTATGGTTTTGTGGCATTTGCATTAGGGCAGGTGTTTTTCCCGGGGGCAGACCCGGGTATTCAGATGATTGCCGCGCTGGCAACCTTCTCCGTACCGTTCCTCGTCAGGCCTCTGGGCGGACTGTTTTTCGGCGCACTTGGCGACAAATTTGGGCGCCAGAAAGTCCTTTCCGTCACCATCATCATCATGTCCGTCAGCACCTTCTGTATCGGGCTGATACCCGGTTATGACTCCATCGGTATCTGGGCACCGATTTTGCTGTTACTGGCAAAACTGGCACAGGGATTCTCGGTTGGTGGCGAGTATACCGGTGCAGCGATTTTCGTTGCAGAATATTCTCCTGACAGAAAACGCGGCTTCCTCGGCAGCTGGCTGGATTTTGGTTCCATCGCTGGTTTTATTCTCGGTGCAGGTGTGGTGGTGCTGATTTCCAGTATCGTGGGTGAAACGAACTTCCTCGAATGGGGCTGGCGTATTCCGTTTTTCATTGCCGCTCCGCTGGGCCTGATCGGGATCTATCTGCGTCATGCACTGGAAGAAACCCCGACCTTCCAGCAACACGTCGATAAAATCGACAGCGATTCGCGTAAAGATATTGCTGAACCGCCAAGAGTCTCGTTCCGTGAAATCCTGACCAAACAATGGCGTCCGCTGATTATCTGTGTGGGCATGGTGATAGCAACAAACGTCACCTACTACATGCTGCTGACATACATGCCGAGCTATTTGTCCCACAGCCTGCATTATTCTGAAGACCACGGTGTGCTGATCATCATTGCCATTATGGTCGGCATGTTGTTCGTACAGCCGTTCATGGGGATGCTGAGTGACCGCTTCGGCCGTAAACCTTTTGTGATCATCGGCAGTATCGGCCTGTTTATACTGGCTATTCCGTGCTTCATTCTGATTAACAGTGATGTGATAGGCCTGATTTTCTTAGGTCTGCTGATCCTTGCGGTGTTGCTGAACTGCTTTATCGGTGTGATGGCGTCAACGTTACCGGCAATGTTCCCGACGCATATCCGTTACAGCGCGCTGGCAATTGCTTTCAATGTTTCGGTACTGATTGCGGGGCTTACCCCGACGATCGCCGCGTGGCTGGTGGAAGCCACCAATAATCTCTATATGCCAGCCTATTACCTGATGGTTGTGGCGATGATTGGTCTGGTGACCGGCATTTTCATGAAAGAAACCGCTAACCGTCCGCTCAAGGGCGCGACACCGGCGGCTTCAGACCGTGCAGAAGCGCGTGAAATCCTCCAGGAACATCACGACAATATCGAACAGAAAATTGAAGATATTGATGCGCAGATTGTTGAGCTTGAAGCAAAAAGAAAAAATCTGATTGCCCAGCACCCGGATATCAACTGATTCCGTTCTCAGGCAGTCTCAACGCCGGTCACTTTGCTGACCGGCTTTTTTTTGCCTTTAGTCACATTTTTTGCGTTCCTGCTCCATACTTCACTTCCTGGTCATCTGAATGGAAAGTCTGTATGCAGAATCCTACGTTGTTTCAGTTCTTTCACTGGTATTACCCGGATGGTGGGAAGCTCTGGCCGGAAGTGGCCGAAAAAGCCGCCTGGCTGGCTGAGATTGGCATTACCGCCGCCTGGCTTCCGCCTGCCTGTAAAGGCGAATCGGGTGGGTATTCGGTTGGCTATGACACTTATGATTTGTTTGATCTGGGTGAGTTTGAGCAGAAAGGTTCCCGTGCGACCAAATATGGCGACAAAGAGGGGCTGCTCGCAGCCATCAGCGCGCTGAAACAGCATAAGCTGGGCGTCATTCTTGACGTGGTGCTCAATCATAAAATGGGAGCGGATGAGAAAGAACGCGTTCAGGTTAACCGCGTTAACATGGATAACCGTGAAGAAATCAGCGATGACGTTATTGAAGCAGAGGCCTGGACGCGTTTCATTTTTGCCGCCCGTAACGGCCAGTATTCAAAGTTCATCTGGGATTTTCACTGCTTCAGCGGTGTTGACCACATTGAAAACCCGGACGAGCAAGGCATTTTCAAAATCATTAACGATTATACCGGCGGCGGCTGGAACGATCAGGTCGATGACGAATTCGGTAATTACGATTACCTGATGGGTGCCAATGTCGATTTCCGCAATAACGCAGTCAGCGAAGAGCTCAAATACTGGGGCCGCTGGATCATGGAACAAACGCACTGTACAGGGTTTCGTCTTGATGCGGTGAAACATATTCCGGCCTGGTTCTATAAAGAGTGGATTGACCATATTCAGGCACAATCGGAACAACCGATGTACCTGGTCGCAGAATACTGGTCATTCGACGTCCCGACGCTGCAAAATTACATCCGTCAGGTGGAAGGCAAAACCATGCTGTTCGATGCGCCGCTACAGCTGAATTTCCACCATGCCTCGAAACAGGGTGCGGATTACGATCTGACCACCATTTTTGATAACACACTGGTCGCTGCTGATGCTGCGCATGCGGTGACGCTGGTTGCCAACCACGACACACAGCCGTTGCAGTCTCTTGAGGCACCGGTTGAGCCGTGGTTTAAACCGCTGGCCTATGCGTTAACGTTGTTGCGCGAGCATGGCGTGCCCATCGTCTTTTATCCGGATTTATTCGGTGCAAGTTACGAAGATGAAGGAGAGGACGGAAATAATTACACCGTAAATCTGCCAGTGATCACCCATCTGGAAGCGCTGATCAGAGCCCGTCAGGGGTACGCATGGGGTGCACAAACCGATTATTTCGATCACCCGAACTGCATTGCCTTTTCCCGCAGCGGCACCGCAGAGCAACCGGGATGCGTGGTAGTGATGTCTAACGGAGAAGCCGGCGAGAAAACGATTGAGCTGGGCGACAACTTTGCCGGTAAGCAATGGCGGGACATGCTGGAAAACCGCGGGGAAGTCATTACAACCGACGAAAAAGGCAGCGCACAATTCTTTTGCGCAGCAGGGAGCGTCAGCGTCTGGATTATGACGGAGTGAAACAGGTGCGGGCGGGATTAACCGCCCGCAACGTCAACGGAATCCGAAAGCAATCAACAGTGAATACATCACCAGTAATACCACAAAGGCCACGATGCCGGCCACACCCGAGGCTTTTTTCATCAACTCCCACGGGAAAATCACCATAATAATCATCGCGTTCAATGGCACGCTGTACCATTTCCATTGTTTTGGCGCCATCATCCAGAGGACGCAAAAACTACTGGCGCTCAGTACCCCGTAATTGGTGAAAGCCATCACCATATTTCCGGTTTCAGGCTTAAACATGGTGAATAAACCCAGCATTATTTTTACCATAATGCCGGTTGCCAGTATCGACAACACGCATTCTGTTGCGCACAACATGCGCGGGCGGTAACGTAATTTCCGCTCCAGATAACTGTAACCATGCATATATAATGCAATGAATGCTATGAGTAAAATGCGTGAGCGCCACGGTTCAGCATGTTCACGCGTCGCCAGCATGATCAGCAAAAGCCAGAAACCGGTCAGGAACACCGTTCCCCAACGCAGTGCCAGCCGGTTCTCTGCCAGGGTTTTCAGCAGTACTGAATTAATACCCGGCAACAAAGCAGGATAATACGCCCTGATTTCCCTGAGTTTATCGTGCAGGGATAGCATAAAGTCGGGTACCAGTTTCGCCCACCAGGGCACAACCGCACCTTCCTCCGTCAGCAAACGCAAACGTAGTCGATTCAGCGCGGACCCCTGATATTCGCGCGCCATAACAGACGCGTAGTAGTTCGCGCCGGTATGTTCTATCTGTGCCTGAAGCGCCTGCAGCCGTTGCGGGGAAATCCCCACCGGTTGGTAATGGTCTATTTCCCACCCCATAATGGCAGAGACTTTGAGCAGTAATGCGGAATATAATCCTTCGCGTTCACTCAATTGTGCGGCCATTTCCTGGCTAAACATCTCCCGCAATTCGAGATTTTGCAGAGAATCACTCTGCAAATAATCTGCCAGCCGTTTTATCCCCACCGTTTCGTCATCCATCATAGCGTCAATAACAGAGGGGATTTCTGCAAAAATCTGACCACGTAACAGAGAGACGTCGTCAGATTCCTGTACGGGAGCTTTCACCGTCTCATACCGGACAGACAAAGGCGAGACGGGCGCGGCAGAAAGGTTCACAGGGGGCTTAGCAGTAGTGACAACGTCACTTAAAATGTCATCATAACCCTGACGCTTTGCCGCTTCAAAGGCTTCGCGCAGTCGCTGATACCCTTGCGGATCACTGTCAGGACGGGTGTTTTTTAGCTTTCGGGCATAAGCCCGTTTAATCACGCCCAGATCCTGAGTCGGCTCAATGCCTAAAACTGACCAAATTCCCTGTCCGCTCATTCCACCGCCCACGTAATTAACCATGAATATACAAATAACATCAGTGCGCACGCCACAACCCGTCTGACCCGGCCGGGCTTTCTGGCTTGTTCCCACGGCAACGTGAGTAAAGAAACTACACTGTTACAGACCAGATTATACCAGCGCCAGGATTTCGGGCAGATGGCCCAGGTGCAGAACAGCACAGTTATCAGCAACATAAAGAACAACGCCGGCCCGCGTCCGGGGTCATCCTGAAGATAAAGGAAGGTCGCATAAAATCCACTGAAAACCAGCCCCGACAGTGCAATGACCAACACCGACATCAGGGTTTCCGCTACGGCATGCAGGCGGGGATACGGATGTAATAATATCCCCATGCCTTTATAACCGAAGATGCATCCCAGCACGGTAAGCGCACTCAGCAGTGTATCGCGCAGCCAGTGCGGAGAATGGCGGGCTCCGTAAATCGCCAGCACACACCAAAAGACGGTCAGAAAAGTGGCTTCACCGCTGAGAGCAAAACGGCAACGCTTAAGGTCATTCCTCAGCCGGGAATTGACCCGCGGCAGCAGCACCGGATGATACATGGCTATCTCGTGCAAATGTGCCCTGAGACGGCCCACAAAGCCGGGAACGCATTTCATACCGAATGTCAGGTTTTTGCCTTCGACACTGAGATAATCAAATACCTTACGGCCAAAAACCGAAGCCTGAAGTTGCGTCCGCAGGGCATCCCAGTAGTGACGCCCGGCAGTACTCTCAATTTGCTGATGCAGCGCATCCAGCTGATAAACTGAAATGCCGACGGGCTGATAATGGTCAATTTCCCATTCCATCAGCGCGGCAACGTTCGCCAGCAATGAGAAGGTCAGCCCTTCATGCTCCGCCAGATCCCACGCCAGCTGCTGACTGAACATTTCACGCAACTGAAGGTTTTGCAGTAAAGTTTCTGACAGACAGACCTGCAGCTTTTCCAGGCCTGCCTGCTCATTTTCCAGCAGCAGGCTGACGATTTCTGATACCCGATGGTGAACCTGCGTCTGATTGATTAACGAATCGTCAGTAAGCGACGCAGGATGAGAAGGGTAAGTGACGTTGTCACCTGTAGTCCAAAAATATTCGCCGCGCCTGGCTGATTCAAACGCCTCCCGCAGGCGCTGATACGCTTGCGGATCCTGATCAGGCCGCGTGCTTTTTAGCTGATGCGCATAGGCCCGTTTGATGGCAGCGATGTCCTGCGTAGGTTCTATCCCGAGAACTGACCAGATCCCCATCGGACTATTCCCACCCGCTGCGCAGATGCACCAGCAGTGCCTCAAATTCCTTGCGTGCTGCCGCAATCTGACGCGCATCTTGCGTGTCGAGCACATGTTCAAAGCGATACAACTGGTCGGCAATGAACTGCCGCTGGTCGCCAAGGCTTTGTTCATAATAAGCGTTGGCTTCTGCTACCAGTTGGCGGTTTACCAATTGTTCGCGCGGATGCTGCTTAATGTTTTCAAGTTTGAGCAAGCTTTCGGTAATTTGTGCCGGCGTCAGGCTGCCTGGCGCTTTCTCGATCACCAGTTTTTCCACCTGTCCGGTGCTGGTGATTTTACATTCCACTTCCAGAATACCGTCGAGTGTGTAAGTAAAACGCACATCGGCGGTCATTTCACCTGCCGGGCGCGGAGGCACGTCAACGTTCAGCGAACCGAGCAGAATATTATCGGCTACCCGCCGCGCTTCGCCCTGATAAATGGACAAATTCAGGTACTTTTGCTGATCTGAAATGGTGACAATCGTTTCCACGCGACTCACCGGCACAAAGCTGTTGCGCTCGATCAGAGGCAGAAAATGACCGTCTTCATAGCCGTCGCCTTTAGGGCGGGAGATCCCGATACCCAGCGTAAACGGCATGACATCGGTCAGCACGATGTCATCGAGCGCCTGATCCTGCAAGGCCAGTCCGGCCTGAATACCGGCACCCAGCGCCACGGCTTCGTCCGGTTGCAAATCACTGCGCGGAAAACGGCCGAACAGACGAGCCACCGCCTGACGTACCAATGGCATTCGCGTTGCGCCGCCTACCAGCACCACATGATCCACTTCATCGGCGGAGAATTTGGCATCGCGCAGCGCCTGTATCACCGGTTTTTTCATCCGCTCCAGCGTACTCTGACAGCATTGCGCCAGAGTCTCACTGGTCAGCGTCCAGCTCAGTGAACTTTCTTTCCACTGGTACCGGAGCGTCGTACTGTCTTGTGTGGTCAGCTGGCACTTAGCTTTTTCCGCCAGCGTAATCAGCTGACCGAAAAGGGCATTATCCTCTTTGTCCAGTTGCGGATACTGCGCCAGCATCCAGCTCGCAAGGCTGCGGGTGAAGTCATCACCGCCGAGGAATACATCGCCGCTGCTGGCGCGGACTTCAATTACGCCTTCAAACATATCAATGATTGAAACGTCAAACGTGCCCCCCCCCAGATCGAACACCAGGAATTTCTGTTCCTGCTGATTCACCAGCCCGTAGGCCAGCGACGCTGCCGTCGGTTCATTGAGCAAACGTTCTACCTGCAGGCCGGCCATTTCACCGGCGGCTTTCACCGCCTTGCGCTGAATATCATTAAAATAAGCAGGGACGGTAATAATGGCGCGCTTCACCTCACAGCCACAATATTGTTCAACATCGGCTTTCAGGCTGCGCAATAAAAGAGCGGAGAGTTCCTCCGCGCGAAAGTGCTGGTGACCGAGCCGGAACTGATGATCGGTCCCCATGAAGCGTTTAAAACTGGAAAGGGTGAGGTCAGGGTGGGTAAACAAACGCGCCTGAGCAGGCGCACCGACCAGAACGTGACCGTTATCATCGAGGCCGATCACCGAGGGCGTCAGATTTTTTCCATAGACATTAGGAATCAGAACGGAATGTCCGTCTTGCCAGATGGCAACAGCGCAGTTTGAAGTGCCTAAATCTATTCCTATCAACATCCGTATCACTCCAGAAGCATAAACCGAAAACAACCGAAAGAATTTATATCGGCCGAATTTACAGAAAGTTGAGGAGAGTTTGTAGGTTGCGCGATATAAATCTTGTCAGAAAACTTACATTTATCGCGGATGAAGGTCGGAGGAGGTAATTTATTCTATAATCACTAGACGACCGGTCTAATTAAATGTATTGTTAACTCATGAACACGACAAAAGCACCTGACGCAGGCAAAACAGATTATTCGTCAGACGGATTAATCTGATACGTAACAAACGACACCTCGCGCTGAGGTGTTTTTTTGAAAGTTATTACAAGACGACTGGTCTACTATCAAGACAGTTAAACAACGTTAACAACCGGGATAAACAACATGAAAATTCTGATGGTTCTGACTTCGCACGACACACTGGGCAACACCGGCCGTAAAACAGGTTTCTGGCTGGAAGAGCTGGCGGCACCTTATTATGCGTTTCAAGATGCAGGCGCAGAAATCGTGCTGGCTTCGCCGGCCGGGGGGCAGCCACCGCTGGATCCAAAAAGTAACGAGCCAGATTTCCGCACGGAGCAAACCCGCCGCTTCGAAGCTGATGAGCAGGCAACTGCTCAACTGGCCTCTACCGTTCGTCTGGACAGTATTTCTCAGGCTGATTTCGACGCTGTCTTTTATCCGGGCGGCCATGGCCCGTTGTGGGATCTGGCCGAAGATACCACCTCCATTGAGCTGATCCAGTCATTCCAGGCAGCGGGTAAACTCGTTGCGCTGGTGTGTCATGCGCCGGGTGTCTTACGTCATGTGAAAGATGCGCAGGGTAATCCGCTGGTACAGGGCAAAAAAGTCACCGGTTTCACCAATAGCGAAGAAGCGGCGGTTGGCCTGACCGACGTGGTGCCATTCCTGGTGGAAGATGAGCTGAAATCTCTGGGAGGTGTGTATTCGAAAGGTGCTGACTGGGGATCTTATGTGGTGCAGGACGGTCTGCTGATCACCGGCCAGAATCCGGGTTCTTCCGAAGAAGCTGCAGTACTGCTGGTTGAGCAACTGAACAAATAAACAG
>NZ_JAFMOS010000515.1 GCF_019049755.1 Rahnella perminowiae | reverse complement strand
GCCTGAAAGTGTTCTGGAATATTTGTTGGACGATATTGATTACATCCTGATTATGACCATTAACCCGGGGCAACCCGGGCAGACTTTCATCGAGAAAAGCCTCGAGAAAATCAGGAAAACCAGAGAAATGATTGCTGGCCGACACATTCAAATTGAAGTCGACGGTGGTGTTAATCTGGAAATAGCGGAAAAAGTACAGGAGGCGGGTGCTGATTTAATTGTTGTCGGTGGCGCATTATTTAATGACAACCCTAAAGCAAGCTATCAGGCATTAAAGTCTGTCATGCATTAAGTATCCAACATATATTCACGCGCTCTTAATTGAGCGCGTAATCATTATGTAGACCGCAGACGTGGGGGATTTCTCTCACGTTAAGTACAAAGATTCAGGAGAACAACCGATGAGTCATTTTGAAGGTAAAGTTGCGCTAATTACCGGTGGTGCGCATGGGATTGGTAAAGGAATTGCAAAACAATTCGCCGAACGCGGTGCGCATACCGTCATTGTCGATTATAACGAGGCTAATGGCATCAAAACTGCGGAAGAACTGACCTTTGGCAATGTTAAATCGCTCTTTGTCAAAACGGACGTCTCTGATCCGCAGGCACTGGCTGAAGTGCGCAGAAAAGTTATCGAAACTTATGGCCGTATCGACATTCTGGTTTTGAACGCAGGTGTCGCTTTTGCCAATAAAGTCAAAGACATTACTTTCGAAGAGTGGAACAAAACACTCTCAATCAACCTGACGGGTTTATTCAATACGGTCAAAGCATTTTACGATGACTTCTTAACTAACCAGGGTTCAATCGTTTACATCTCCTCCGGTTCTGCGCTGTCAGGTACTGGCGGGGGGGTGAGCTATCCGGCCAGTAAAGCAGGGGGTGAAGGTCTTATTCGTGGTCTGGCGAAGGAGTTGGGTCCAAAAGGTGTTAACGTCAACGCTATTGCGCCGCGTCTTATCGACACCGGCGAAATGATGCGTGTTAATTACCCGACGCAGGCAGATTTAGACGCAGTACTGGAGAAAATTCCGGTCCGTCGTCTGGGCACAATCGATGATGTCGCAAACCTGGCCATCTTCCTTGCTGATAAGTCAAATTCTTACATCCAGGGACAGACGATCCTCATGGATGGTGGCCGTACAATTGCCTGACCGGAGGAAAAGAAAATGGGTGTTCAGGAAAATACTGTCAGTATTCTCAGGGAACTGGAGCAAAACGCGCTCAATATCGACAATGATCAGGCACAGCATTTTATCGGGAAGATCCGCAATGCGAAGCATATTTTCCTGCAAGGTGCAGGGCGCAGCGGTATTGCCATCCGCGCGTTCGCTAACCGTTTATTGCATTTAGGCTTCTCGGTCAGCGTAGTCGGGGAAATTTCATCACCTCATACGAAAGCGGGTGATTTGTTAATTATTGGTTCAGGCAGTGGCGAAACAGGCAGTCTCAAGAGCCTTGCGCAGAAAGCCGTTGAGTGTGGTGTCGACGTGGCGCTGGTCACCATGAAAAAAGACTCTGCGATTGGCCAGTTGGCCAACTGCGTGCTGGTATTACCGGGAACGGTCAAAACTGAAAACGATCGCACTCTGGGCCAGTTTTCGCAGCCAATGGGTTCCTCTTTCGAGCAACTCTGCTTTATCACCTACGATGCCATCGTGCTTGAACTCATGGACCAACTGCGTGAAACCAGTGAAACCATGTTTAAACGACACGCTGATTTTGAGTAATGACACTGAGCGCTTCGCTGGAAGCGCTCATTCGCTTATAACATCGCATCATTAAAAAGTGGGCAAATTACCCAGGTCATCGCATTTGGTATCATTAGGATCAGTCGTGAGATAAATCCCATCAATAACATGAACCATTGCCCCATAAACCCACTTGTCATTCACGTAGTTAATTGTTTGAAAGCTTGTCTTACCGGCATTTATCAACTCAGCGACAAACTGACGCGAGTTAATTGATGCGTCCTTCTCCCCATTACCGGCTTTGATGATTTTAACGTACTGAATGTGTTGCCCTGCATTGTCTCTGCGTACACCCGAGATGTAAAAGTCTGCCATTTCTCTTGCCCCTGCTGCGCTATGCCGTATAGCCACTTTGCACAACTTAATATCTGCCCTGTTGCAAATATGCCAATGACAGATTGCACAATTTTTCCACTCATTTTGCGCCAGCGCTCAGAGCCTGTATGCGGGGTAACTCACTTGATGCAATTTGTTTGGGTCTTCTGCAGGAGGGCAGCTATAACGTTAATCAAATGCTGAAACAAAAACGGCCAGCTTAGCTGGCCGTTGGATGCGTTCTGTTCGGAATGAGTGCCCTAAGCCTGGGCTTCAGCATGCTCCCATGCGGCTTTGCGAAGATCTGCGGGTTTAAGGTCGCGTGCAGGAATGATCACACCATCGCATTTACCCTGTCGGAACACCGTAATGGTATCTGCCACGTCCAGCAATTCCTCTTCCTCACTCGATACCACGATGACGCAGCAGCCTTTATCTGCCAACTGATGGATGATGCGATAAATATCCGCTTTTGCCCCAATGTCGACGCCTTTGGTCGGCTCATCCAGCAATACCAGATTGGCGTTTTGCGCAATGACCCTGGCGAGCAGAACTTTTTGCTGATTGCCGCCGGAAAGCGATTTAATCGGTCCGCTCAGCGTTCCCAGCGTATTCATCTTGCTTAGCAACTCAGCGGCGGCCTGCCGCGCAGCGCTGTGACTGACAAATCCGCCAGAACGGAATTTTTTCAGAACCGGCAGCATGGCGTTGGCATAACTCGACATCTGAGGAATGAAGCCATCTTTTTTACGTTCTTCTGTCAGGTAAGCAATCCCCTTATCAATGGCTTTTGCCGGTGAAGAAGGATGGTATTCTTTGTGACCCAGCCGGATGTCACCACCGGTAACGGTTTCCAACCCAAACAGCGTCTGGCACAAGCGCGTTCGGCCTGCGCCGGCCAGCCCGTATATACCCAAAATTTCCCCGCGATATGCCTCAAGGTTGATGCCTTTCAGGCGATCAGTCTGCAGGTTTGTGACCGAGAGCCAGGGTTTGCCCATCGCGCCGCGGATCAGACTACGGCTGTTAGACGGCGCCTGATAAGCATTTGCATCGCCCACAATAGCGTCAATGATGGCGCTTTTGCTCAGCGTCTTTTTGCCTTCGTTATAAATCACTCGGCCGCCGCACATGACGGTTGCTTCATCACAAACACCCAACACTTCGTCTAATTTATGAGAGACCAGCACTACGCCAATCTGCTTTTCGCGTGCGATACGTTGTACTGCCTGCAGCAGTTCTTCTGCCTGCGCACCTTCCAGCGCGGTCGTCGGTTCATCGAGGAAAAGAAAACGGGCGTCGCGATCAAGGTTAGAAACCACTTCCAGCATCTGCTTTTCAGGATGTGACAGATTTTTGACCAGCGCGGTAGCGCTGAAACTCAGATGGTAATCATTTAGTACTTTCTCGGTATGCGCGATCATACTTGCATCATCTATAAAGCCACTGCCTTTACGACATTCACGTCCGAGAAAAAGGTTTTGCCAGACGCTCATGCCGGGAATGAGACGGAGTTCCTGATACACACAAGCAATACCTTTGTTGAGTGCATCCCGTGGCGAAGCAAGGTGCACCGGCGTTTCGCCGATCATCAGCTCTCCACTATCCTGCGTGTTAACGCCCGCCAGGATTTTCAGTAGCGTTGATTTACCCGCCCCATTATGGCCAAAGAGGCCGTGGATCTCGCCAGGCTTTACGCTGAAATCCACACCGTGGAGAACCTGCACACCCGAAAAACCGATTTTGACCTGCTTCGCCACATAATTCATCATTCTTCGCCTTTCACTTAAGTCAGTATGCTGAACCCATTACCGATGCTGCGTTGTCTTTGGTGACCAGCAGCGGTGGGTTGTTGATCATGGCTGGAACCTGTTCACCGTTCAGACTCTTCCTGGCATTTTCAACCAGCAACTGAGCCAGTTTAACCGGCTCCTGAATCGCACCGGCTTTCAATATGCTGTTGTTCTGAACGGCTTTGACGCCTTCTTTATCCACAAACGCATACAGCTTCACTTTGTCACTGACCCCCAGTTGCTGGATTGCCGCCAGTGACCCGAGCGCGGAAGGTTCGGTGTCTGAGTACACGACGTTAATTTCTGGCCTGCCCTGCAGCATTTCAGTGGTGACTTTCAGGGAGGTTGTTTCTTCTACTTTGCCATTGACCAGCGCGACGAACTTAATGTTTTTGTTGGATGCCACGGCTTCCTTGAAGCCTTCATCACGTGCATTTGCGGCAATGGATGTTGGTTCTCCCACGATACCCACTGTCGCCGTGCCATTTTCACCAATGTCTTTCAACAACTGCTGGCCAATGAGCTTGCCGCCTTCACGCTGATCGGTCTGAACACCTTGAACCAGCGTGACGTTTTGCTGCTTCATCCCCTCGGTATCCGGAAGGATGTTGATGGCAAACGCCGGAATTTTTGCCTGATTAAGCTGGTTTATGATCGACACGCACGGGCCTGAGGAGACGCAGTTCACTGCGACCGCATCCACCTTCTGTTCAATGAAGTTCTGCACCTGCGAAAGTTGCTTGGCATCGTCATTATCAGCAATCGAAATTTTTACGTTCAAGCCCTGTGCCGCTGCATTGTCTTCAAAGCTTTTTTTCATGGCAACGTAATAAGGGTTGGTGAGGTTCGGCAGCGTAACGCCCAATGTTTTTTTGCCGGCACCCACGGTGCTTTCAGTATCCTCACGGTTACAGCCGGCGAGCATGCAGGACAGTGCGACTATCGCTGCACCTGCGGTGATTGTGGTACGGAGTTTCATGTTTATCTCCTGGATATATGTAGGTCAGGGTTTAAGAAGCGTTATTGTTGTGTTTTGCGTGACTTCCTGACTTTGAGCCAGGGGATCACGATTTTTTTCGAGGTACGTAAGGTATCGAAAGTGACGCCGAACAGGATGATCAGGCCGATGACCAGCGGCTGCCAGTAGGCACTGACGTTCAGCACGTTCATCAGATTCGATATTGAGGCAATAAGCATGGCGCCAATCATCGCGCCGATAAGGCTGCCAGTGCCGCCAAACAGACTGACGCCACCTACCACCGCACCCGCTATTGAGAAGAACAGTTCGTCACCACGGCCCGCCGTCGGATAGCCTGTCATCAGACGCGATCCATAAATCAGGCCGCCGCATGCCGCACAAAGCCCGGAAATTGCATACACCAACAGGGTGATGCGTGGAATGCTGATCCCCGATAAGCGTGCAGCATCTGCGTTACCGCCTACCGCATAGATGTGAGTCCCGGTGATGGTGCGGCGCAGGAAGATGACACCAATAACAATGGCCAGCAGCAGCGCTATGACAGGGAACGGAATACCCAGCGGTTTTGACTGACCGATGAGGCTGTAACCAATTTGCGTCACGCGTATCGATTCGGCGCCGGTGATAATTTGTGGTATGGATGCCGCAACCCCCATCATCGCAAAAGTGACAATGAATGGCGGCACGCCGGTGCGTTCGATTATCAGACCATTTACCAGCCCACTCAGCGCACCCACCGCCAAAACGATGGGTACGGCAAGCTGCCACGGAATGCCAAATTTCTCCATCAGCAAAGCTGCAACCACGCAGGTCATCGCCACGATGGAGCCGCAGGAGAGGTCGATACCCCCGGTCAGCAGGACAAAGGATTGTCCCAGGCAAAGGAAGCCGATGACCGCGCCGTTCAGAAGCAACACCATCATGTTCGAAACAGTCAGGAAGTTAGGCGTGGCGATAAACCCGCCCAGCATGACCAGTAAGAAAACAACGGCGATACCCGCTTCTGCAGGGACTTTGAGCGGCTGCTTAGGCGGTTTGGTTTTTGCAGGGGTAGTTATTGAACTCATTGCAGCTCTCCTGATAATGCATTGGCATAGGTAACGTAAGCGTCCAGGACATGGCGCGCATCTTGTTGTGGCTCGGCCACTTTCTCAAGCGGCACACTCCAGCGATCGGCCATTTCAATGTTTGTGCATCCCAGCACGGCAGCGGCAGCCTGAATGGCTGCACCCGCGGCTGCCGTTTCACCCACCGGAGAAATCCAAACGGGCTTGCCCGTCAGGTCAGCCAGAATCTGACGATAGGCTCGTGACTTTGCGCCGCCGCCGGTGACAACAATGCGACCGTCGTCAGTGAAGCCATGTTGTTTCAGTACCAGACCGCCCGCCAGAAGGCCGCACAGTACGCCTTCCACGGTGGCGCGAGCCATATCCTGCATCGTTGTGGTGGTACGTAATCCGCGCATGTGTCCCGTGGCGTCAGGAAGGTTGGGGGTGCGCTCGCCGTCCAGCCACGGAACAAGCTGAAGACCGTTGGCGCCGGGTGGCGAACTCAGCGCGAGCTCGTCGAATTCGTCAGGGGTAACGCGCAGCATTTTGCGAAATGTATCGGTGACTTTGGCGGAGTTCAATGTAGTAATCATGGGGATAAAGCGATCGGCCGCATCGGCATAACCGTTGATGGTGCCGGTGCTGTCGGTAATCCCTTTCCTGGTGATGCCATATAACGTACCGCTGGTCCCGATAGAGATACCGGTATCACCGGTTTTCAGGTTCATACCCAGTGCGGCGGACATGTTATCGCCGGTCCCGACACCCACGATTGCACCCGCCAGTTCCTCCAGCTCAGGCATCAACTTCACCACGCCTGCAGGTTGATGCGACGGGATGATAGTGGGCCAGCGGGAAATCCAGTCAATTTGACTGTTAACCACCGCTGCCAGCTGTGGTTCCCAGCTATTGGTGAAGGGGTTGAAGTAACCCGTACCGGATGCCCCGCCGCGCTCGCACACAAAGCTACCGCTCAGACGGTAAACCAGATAATCAAACGGCAGCATGATGCGGTGGGCTTTTTCCAGCAGCCCCGGATAATTTTGTTCTGTCCAGGCCAGTTTAGAAATGGTCATTGCTGGCCCCGGAACGGAGCCCGTCAGGCGTGCCCATTCTTCCGGAGCAATCTTCTCGCACAATTCACGCGCTTGCGGTGCAGACTCCGTGTCATTCCACAGCTTCGCAGGACGCAGCGGGCGATCGTGATTATCAAGCATGACGAGGCCGTGCCCCTGGCCACCGACAGCCAGACCTGCAATACGTGGCCACCATTGTTTTAATTCAGTGAGCGCGGAGACTAATGCATCCCACCAGGCTTGCGGATCCTGCTCGCTACACGGCGGTGTGGTCGGTGGATGCAACTTACGAGCCTGTGCGATCACCTTGCCATTTTCAAGACTACGCAGCATGACGGTACAAGACTGGGTGGAGGAATCTATACCCGCAACAAGGTCCTGTTTCATTGAACTACCTCTGAACTATCGTTAAGAAATGACAGAGCTGAAAGCGATAACTGAATGACAAGCAAACTGGGTTATGGTTTTAGATACTCAGTTTTTTGCTCATATGATCAGTTTTGTTTGCTCGTTTGTAAGATATAAACAATACCCACCGTAATAAATTCGTCAATTGTCGTGTTAAGGGAACGTTACGTAGCTCTCACTTTTAGTTTCAGAGAACAGCGTCATTAGCCAGCGACGAGCTATAAGATTTGTTAAATTCCTCATAAATCTAACTTCAATGTGGTCGATGACTTTAATTGGGAAATATTGGACATAGAGATCGATCTTAATCTGTCAGCTCAACGCATAGTCAGAGTTTTGGAGAGGGTAGGAATAAGTCGTGGCTACCCAGCCATGATCCGCCTGGATAATGGGCCAGAGCTTATCTCTCAAACCTACCGCAATGAATTGCTGGATTTTTTTCTGTTCAGAACACTGAATGAAGCACGGGAAATAACGGAGTGCGGGCAGAATGAATAGAAGAGTAGCAGTCTCATGAATCCCTGAACAACCTGACGCCAGAAGAGTACCGGCTGATGGCCGAAAACCCGGAAGTCTCAAAAAGTGCGTGGAACTAAAACAGGTGTGCTTACACAACAAGGCAGCAATCCGCTTGTATGAGGAGTTTGGTTTTGAGGTGCGTGCGCTTGAAATGGGCATGCCGATATCTTCTAAGGGGAAGGTCTGAGCGCCTGCCTCGTAACACATGGGAAGGTCAGTAGGGCATCATCAATGGCGATGACTATTCTGAACTTCCGCTTCTCGCTCAGAGCTTTTCAATCAGTGTGTTGCATCCATCAGTTGAACTCACAGCCAGAAGTGGACATTCTAATTTCAGTTGTGCTAATTAATCGGGTTCAGGTCAGATAGTTGATGAATATTAAAAAATCGTATTCTCCTGAAGTTAATCTATCGTCACCGAGGTTCCATGTGGGTAAACCCTGGTCACTATTTAGATGGCTTTTAGCCTCGGCTTCTCTGAGTTTCCCTCAAGCCGCTAGTCCTATCGCTTTTTCATTGCTTGCACTCAGTATCACAGGTAACAGCAAGGGGGGGGCTGCCATGATACTTGCCATGACAATTGCTCAGATACTTGGTGTTATACCTTTCACGCGCATGGGAGTAAGTTTTAACTCGGTCAGTTACCTGCGGATGCTGATTTTGATTCGTTCACTGGCACTACTCTGCATAGCGCTTGCATCATGGTATAAATTAAATTTTTCAATATTGATCATTCTGTCCTGCTTTGCTGGGCTGGTTAATGGTGCAACGCAGGGGTATTTAAGGGTGATACTGAATCACCTAGTCGATGCAAACCGTTTACCGAGGGCACTAGGCTTGGCAGCGACGTTAAATGAGCTAATTTTTGTTCTAGCTCCGGTGACCGCATCCGGACTGGGGAGTCTTTCTCCGGTGTTTTCTTTATTTGTCATTACCGCTCTAGGTATGCTTCCCATTGTTCTCATTCCCAGCCTCAATATTCAGAGCTTACCCGAAGTTGTTAAAACCAGGCAAAGAGCATTCACGAAACCTGTGGCTTTATGGCTTATATGTTCCACTGCGGCAGGGGCCGTTGTTGCATTAATCGAGATAGGTGCTGTGGCGTTAGCCATGAATTTCCGGTATGAACCTGTTTACGCCATTCTATTCACCGTCCCGCTGTGTCTTGCCTCTGTTATGGGAGGGATATGGGTGAGTATCCGAAACCGTATTTCAGCTCCTAGCACAGTGGTTTTACAACTGTGCTTAATGACACTTGGCGCATTGATAGTTACTGTAAACATTTCACTTATAACAGCTGTCATTGGTGTTATGTGTATTGGTTCTGTTATTGCCCCATTGGGTACACATTTCTCTCTTGTACTAGATGAGATGTCCCCTCTACATTTGAAAGCAGAGGTCTTCGCCTTGCTGAGAACCTCTAATGCCCTTGGCGTGATAATTGCGAGCGCCCTTTTGACAGTATCATCACTTTCATTGTCTTTGCTGTTCATTACAGTTTTTATCGGTGTTGTTGCTGCTGGTATGGCTGTTGCAGTGATGAGGAAGAAAAAAGGTAAGACAAGTTTAAAATAACTAAAAGGCAATTGCTCGGAAGGATTGTCAGGACGGGCGCCAGTTCAAGGAAGAAGAAATAGTGAAGGTTAAGTGCAACTGCCTTTTATTGCTCGTTAAATGTTTGATTCTTCATTGTGCTGTTTCATACGCAACGAGCTCAACGCTGTCACACACAAATCCGGGGCTTAGAAAACCCTGACCTTTTTGTCCAGAGGTACGTTAATTTCTACGTTGTTGGCTCCCGTATGTAGCACTGAACCTGGAAGAGCGATGTTATAAAGTATGTTCTTGCCACGGTATGTCCCACGCGTAACTCCTCCCGACTATCGGGTTGGCTCGAGGTAGCTTGGACATTAGCATTCCAGTTCTGATTCACGCTGACCTGCGGACGCCCCAAACTGTGCCAGTGTGATAAAAATCCTCAAGGTATAATCGTAAACTTCGTTATTAAGTAGTCTGAAACTGATGCGTGTCGGTGTTTAATATCGCGCCACTGCGCGGCGGGAAAGTCACTTTCGGGGGAGATTCCTGCATTTTAATCAGCCAATTTCCAAGGTGCCATACGAAGATCGGATTGGTGGGCGGACACAAGTAAACGCGCATTCCGAAAACCGGAAGGTGTGCCATCCGGCAGGCCAATCTGACATTTCACCTGACCGGGAAGTCTCCGCGCGAGTAATACAGAATGCGTATTACTTCCGGCACGGATGTCCGCTGAAATAGACGAGCAAGAATGTTCAACAGTAAGCGTGACATTAGAGAAGACCTCTCATTTTAATATCTAAATTAATACCGCTAATCATAAGGGTGAGCCAGGTCAGCGTGCCCCGCACCGGCCTTGCGTGGTACATGTATCCTTGCAACATTGGCAAGCATCGGAGACACGAGGTATTGACGAGAGTATCTGAACGCCTGAAGTACCGAGATATCCTCCGGACGATAGTCGTCTCCGCTACGTGTTTGCAGATTAGTCACGCAATCTCTTCCCAAGTTGCTTAAACAGGCCTTGTCTGAGGAGTGTGATACCGGGTCAAAGAGTGCGAAAGCTACCCCAGGTTGCTGAACATCATTAAATAAGGGGTGAGAGACCTTTTCGAAATAGTTACCTTCAGCCAGCAGGTACGAAGAGGGGGTTCTTGACATGATTGCCCCCTGATAGGTGAGATTCACAAATACGTTGTTAACCAGTTGAGCGACGACGTCCGCATTCCCCATCCCGCCTGCGTGAGGGGCGCGGCCGGACGTATCATGTACATAATTTCGCGCTACAGTTAACGTGTCGTGGTGTCCAAGGAACAACCATACCCAGTAATGATGGCCGTCACAGGTCGATGAATAGGGGGTTCGGCCATCAAATTCATTATCTGATATCGTCACATGGGACGCCGATCCCCAGCCCGTGACGATCATTTGCCGGCCGATGCGGGCGAACGTGTTGTGGTCAATCCACACGCCCTTCGCGTTATCAATTGTCAGGGCATCCCCTCCCCAGACGACGTGGGGGTTGATATCAGACAACGTGAGGTTGCGGACAATCACGTTGTGAACCCCGCCGCCAATGTAAAGCCCCATCCCCTGGACCCCCGCATGGGAACCCAAACCAATAAGTGTTTTGTTTGAACCCACTTTGAGGCGCTGTAAACCGGCATTATCGTAAGTCACTGAAAGCGGGGCTTTGGCGTGACAGAATTGGTTTGCGCCATTGAGTGCCCACTGCCCACCGCCCCTGGGACAGACGTGGGCCATACACCCCAATTCGGTCGTTGTGGCTTTGCCGTGTAGCACGACGGTGCCACGAAAATCGAACGTACGGTCAAGGACGATGACCCGGGGGCTATCATCCGTGCAATTGCCCTGTTTGTCATAGGCAGCGCATAACGCGCTTTTAAGTTCATCCGTGGTGGTGGGCTTAACAGAGGCGGCGCTGCCTCCTCCCGTGACGCCTTTGGCAAAGCCGTCTGGAACATCAGTTGCGTGTGATACGGCCGGTGTCAGCCATGAAAGGGCCTGAAGAAGCAACGCAGCGCAAAAAGCCTGTAAATTCCAGCGATAGCGTCGGCCATATGACGGTCTGGATGAGGGAAAAATGCAAAAAAATGGGTTTTTCATACCGGTTCTTCTCTGACGTTTACGTACTGCGTGCCTGACGAGCCGACAGGCGTGAGGTAGGAGATATCCGGTGTATCGATGTCTTAGATGGATCAATAGCACCGGAGAGTTACCCCTTTACATGAGCGCTATAAAGCCGCTGACTCACGATGGATAGTCAAAAATTCCCTGATGCGTTTTGCCGCCTCCACGCACTCTGCGACAGGGGCAACAAGAGCCATCCGAATCCAGCCTGCGCCTGGATTGATTCCGTCAATGTCCCGAGAGAGATAGGAGCCCGGGATGACCGTAACGTGTGTCTGGCCGAAGAGTTGCCGGCAAAACGCCGCATCATCACCGGGAACCTTTGCCCAAAGATAGAAGCCTCCATCTGGTTTTTTCACTTTAAGAACGGGAGACAGGATTTCCAGCACTGCGTCGAACTTTTCCCGGTAAAGGGAGCGGTTGTCGCGAACATGTGCCTCATCACGCCAGGCGGCAACGCTGGCTAGCTGACTGTGTACCGGCATCGCGCAACCGTGGTATGTGCGATAAAGCAAAAATGCTTTAAGGATATCCGCATCGCCGGCCACAAACCCCGACCGAAGACCCGGCAGGTTCGAGCGCTTCGAAAGGCTATGAAAGACCACGCAGCGCTTGAAATCGCTCCGGCCCAGTTTAGCGCAGGCAGTGAGTAAGCCCGGAGGGGGCGTCAGCTCGTCAAAGTAAAGTTCGCTGTAGCATTCGTCGGCTGCGATAACGAAATCGTATTTATCGGCAAGGGCAATGAGTGATTTCAGCGTGTCGAGGGGGATAAGCGCGCCGGTAGGGTTGCCCGGGGAGCATAGGAAGATAATCTGGCAACGTGCCCAGATATCTGCTGAAACGGACCCAAAGTCAGGAATAAAATCGTTGATCTCAAGGCAGGGCAGATAATGTGGGGTAGCGCCCGCCAGGATCGCAGCGCCTTCGTATATCTGATAGAAAGGATTGGGGCTGACCACCAGCCCGCCGACATCCGGTTCAACAACGGCCTGAGTAAAAGCAAATAATGCTTCGCGCGTTCCATTCACCGGAAGAACGTGACGGGCTGGGTCAAGCCATCCCGCCGGGACGTCAAACCGCTGCTCACACCAGAAGACTATGGCCTCGCGCAATGCAGTAATACCTAAGGTTGCGGGATATACCGACATCTGATCGAGACTGGCCATAAGTACTTGTTTGACCAGCTCTGGTGCCGGATGTTTAGGCTCTCCTATGGAAAGAAATATCGGCGTGAATTTTTTATCGGGCTGAATGCCGGCCAGTAAGGCACGAAGTTTCTCGAACGGGTAAGGATGAAGTTGTTTCAGCGCAGGGTTCATATAGATCCATTCTCCAATGTTTACGAGTTGAAAAAATTCCGTGATGCAAACCACAAATCCTTCTCAAAGACCTCTTTGTATCAAGATCGTTCTTAATATCTGATTCGTCGAAGACTTCACAATGATCACAAAATCACCTCATTTTCCTTCAGAGTGCCAAATGTTCTCCCGTAGCTAAACACAAATGAAGGCCCCTGCTCTGGATAGAGTTAAATAATCCCTTACAGCCAATAATGCTTTTTATGTACATGTGAAATAACAAAAATATGGCGTAAACCCTTGCTCCATCGGTGAGCGTGCACGTGGACTTTTTGCGAAGAATTGAAGCATGCCGCTATGCGGGATTTCGTAAAGGAGACATTAAAAAAGGACACGGACTGTTTTACATTTTGTAAAGAAATAGTCACTTAAAGTGATAATTGGTTGTGTAGATTATCTTTTGTCTGAGGTGTGAGGATGAAAGAGAAGATAACCGAAAGTCTCAGTAAGTCTTGTCTCAGGTTAAGACTTCAGGCAGGGATGTAAACACGCCTAATCTGGGGTGATTTTGAAATTCAAAGGGGAATTATTACCGTGTTAACTAAAAAAAATTGGTTTCGGGTTTTTGTTCTAGTGACCCTTTCACCTGTGGTTTTTGCAAGTCAGCCCGCACTGCGCTTCGGGGTTGATTTGACTTATCCACCTTTTCAGAGCACTGACAAAACAGGGCACCCTGCAGGATTCGAGATTGACGTGACGGACGCCCTTTGCAAATCAATCGATGCAAAATGCGACTACGTGATCAATACGTTCGATGCCCAGATCCCAGCGCTTCTGGCCAAAAAAATTGATGTTATTTCTCCACTTGGCGTAACGCCAAAAAGGATGAAAGCCATTGATTTTAGCAATTATGTCTTTCATGTTCCCACACAACTGGTAGCCCGAAAGTCCGCAAACCTCCTTCCCCAATCCGACGTTCTGAAGGGGAAGATCATTGCTGTCCAGCAGGGTTCCATCCAAGAGGCGTACGCCAACAAATACTGGCTCCAGGCTGGTGTCAACATTAAAAGTTATCCGGATCAGGATGCCATCTATCAGGATTTATATGCGGGTCGTGTGGATGGTGCACTGAGTCCATCAGTGGGCATTATGTTTGGCTTTTTACAAACGCCGGAGGGGAAGGATTTCGAACTTAAAGGTCCTGAGGTAACCGACGCTGATTTGTTCAGCGCGGGATCAGCGTACGGTATTCGTAAAAATGATGAAC
>NZ_JAFMOS010000516.1 GCF_019049755.1 Rahnella perminowiae | reverse complement strand
CAGTATGCGTCTTATTGCAGGTCATTTATTTTTAACATTTTTTTAGGGATTTGTGCGTGTTAGGATTATTTTTATAAAACGATATCGAATCGATTCAGTTCGGGTTAGAGCTGGACTAGGCTGGAGCTGCTTCACCCTAAAAATTCATTTCTAACCTGGATATATATTATGAATCTTATTGACCATACAGCCTGCCGCCCGTTCACCGAAGCCGGGCATTTGTCCCAGATTGCAGCCTATTATGAAGAAGGTCGTAATGTCATGTGGATGATGCTCAGGTCTTATCCACGCCCCTGTTTTAATCATGAACTCATTGAAGACATCATGACGCTGACTTATGCCGCAAAAGCGTCGGGGCTGCGTTTTGATTTTTGGGTTACCGGCTCTTTGGTGCCCAATATGTACAATGTGGGAGGTGATCTGAGTTTCTTTGTGGAATCCATCGTCAATAACAAACGCGAGACGTTACGTGCTTACGCCAGATCCTGTGTGGACTGCGTACACGCTGCTGCGCGCGGATTTGACGTGGGAGCGATCAGTTTGTCGATGATCGAAGGTACAGCCCTTGGCGGTGGCTTTGAAGCCGCGCTGGCGCACCATTATGTGCTGGCGCAGAATACGGCACGGATGGGGTTCCCCGAGATCGCGTTTAACCTTTTCCCGGGAATGGGCGGTTACTCACTGGTGTCACGTAAGGCGGGGATGAAGCTGGCGGAGGAACTGATTTCCACCGGCGAGTCGCATACTGCCGAATGGTTTGAAAGCCGCGGACTGGTGGATGTGTTATTCCAGCCGGGGGAAGCCTTCAACGCCACGCGTACGTTTATGGATGTTTTGCGGCCAAAGCTCAACGGTATCCGGGCAATGATCCGCGCACGCCAGCGTGTATTGCAATTATCACGTTCAGAACTGATGGATATTACAGAGGATTGGGTGGATGCCGCATTTACTCTGGAGGAGAAAGATCTGAGTTATATGGAGCGTCTGGTCATGCTGCAAAACCGGCATACGGCATCATTGCGTAAAACCGGCTAGCAACAGAGACAGCCCGTCACTGGCGCTATTTCTGTTTTGCTTTATGTTTAAAAATATGGGGTGAAGCACCTGTTTTTTCCTCAAGCCAGTGCTCCAGCTCATTCGCGGGCATTGGCTTGGCGTACAAAAAGCCCTGTTTGCTGTCCACACCGATTTCGTCAATCAACTTTTCTTCTTCCGCCGTTTCCACCCCCTCCGCGACCACCGTCAGTTGCAGCGTTTTTGCCACCGCCACAATCGCCCGCACCAGTGCCTGAGACACCGTATTGTCATTGATGCCACGGATAAAGCTTTGATCCAGTTTTATGCAGTCAAGGGGGATCCTCGCCAGTTGTGACAGTGAAGAATAGCCGGTGCCGAAATCATCCAGATGCACCTGCGCGCCCAGTTTATGCAACTGGTTAATCATGGCGACTGCTGCACTTTCGTCTTCCACCAGGCAGCTTTCTGTCAGTTCGAAATCCAGCAGACAGCCTTTCATACCTGCATTTTTCATGGCATCCGACAATGTGGTGATGAATGAACCGTTGTTGAGCTGGCGTCCAGAAAGGTTTACCGCCACACGCAAATTTAGCCCTTTTTTCTGCCATTCAGTGGCCTGACGGGTTGCCGTTTCAATCACCCATTTACCGATTGGCGTGATGAGCCCCGATTCTTCGGCATAGGAAATAAAGCTCTGAGGCTGGATCAGGCCGCGTTCCGGAGAATTCCAGCGCAGCAGCGCTTCCACGCTTTGCACGTTGCCGTAAAGCGACACTTTTGGCTGATAGTATAAAACCAGCTGGTCTTTCTCAGACAGGGCTTTGCGTAAGTGTGTATCTAACCACATGTATTCAGAGGCTTTTTCATTCATGCCTGATGAGAATACACAGTGTACATTTTTGCCTTTTTCCTTGGCCGCGTACATGGCGGTATCGGCGTTTTGTAACAGTGTGTCGCCGTCAGTACCGTGTTCCGGGCAAATCGCAATACCGGCTGAACAGGCCGTGTACACTTCAATCAGTCCGATACGGAACGGCAAACTGAGCCTGCGCAGCACCCGCTGACTCAGTGCTTCCAGCATTTTTATCTCAGCATGGGTGCTGAGAATAATAAATTCATCGCCACCGAGTCGCGCCAGTTTATCGTTGGGCGACAGGCAATCCTGAATGGCGTCAGAGACAGCCCGCAGCAGATGATCACCAAACATATGTCCGTAGGCATCGTTAACTTTTTTGAAGTTATCCAGATCCAGATAAATCAGCCCGACTTTGTTTTCACCACGATCGAGAAGTGCTCTGGCAAGGGATTCCTGCAAGGCATTACGGTTAGCGAAACCGGTGACCAGATCGGTGTTTGCCAGCACGCGTAAACGCTCCTGCGCCTTACGTTCGTCTGTGATGTCAGAGCCGGAGCAAATCAAATATTTTTGTTGTTTGCCGCTGCCGCTGTGGACGAATTTATTACGAAACAGGAACAGGCGCTGGCCCTTGACGGTGTTGATCCAGCGTTCCACTTCGTAAGACTGCTGATGCTGGAAAAAACCCGTGATGTTCTGGCGTGAAGCCAGACCTTCTTCCATGGACATGAATAAGTCATAGGCGCTTCGCCCGATAACATCTTCTTCGCGCAGGCCGGTATATTCCTCGCTCAGACGGTTAAAACGGTGGACTTTGCCTTCCTGATCGATAATGACAATCACGGAATTGGCTTCGGAAACCACCTGTTCAGCAAAGGTCAGACCGACTTCAAGATCATGGGCGACAGACGCGGTGTCCTGATAGGCGGAGGCCGTACCGGCCCAGGCTTTGCTGTCGGTTTTGCGCCCGACAAGATACAGACATACAGGTGATCCGAACAGGGTGATATCCAGCGTAAAACTTGAGGTGATTCCGGTCAGTTGCCTTATTTTCCCGGCCTGCCATTGTGTCAGGGGGATGGTAATATTGACGACGCCTTTCTCTGCAGATAACTCAAGGGCATTGCTGTCTGAACCCAGTCGCCAATAAGGGCGTGGTGTACCAAAATGCAGGTACAGAAGGGAAGCATCTTGAGAGTCGGCCATGAATGTTTCTCCGCAAAGAACGCTATACGCCGCCAGTGTGGCGACAGGCGACAGTCAGCACAGACGGAGCTTACTCTGTTCAGCTCACCCGCAACACGCCATAAAAAACGGATAGGCGCGGAATGGCGTAACACATTGAATTAAAGGTTAGCAACTGTCGGTTATATATCCAGTAACCGGACAGATATTACTGCTCAGAACAGGCGGCCTCCGTTGCCGGACTACCGCCTGAAAGAGGAAGCTTTGCGATTGTGTTCCGGGCCCGGTTACAGGCCCGGAAAGTTATTTCAGCAGGAAACTGGTTTTTTTCACATCCTGCGAATCTAACCCCACAAATACATTGAATTTTCCTGGCTCTGAAGCCCATTTCAACTTGTCGTTGTAGAAACGTAAATCTTTTTCGTTGATCGCAAATGTAACGGTTTTTTCTTCACCCGGCTGCAGGTTGATTTTCTCAAAGTTTTTCAACTCCTTAACCGGACGGCTGATCGACGCCGTCACATCCTGCAGGTACATCTGAACGATAGTGGCACCACTGACTTTACCGGTGTTTTTCACCATCACGCTGGCCGTCAGCGGGTGGCTGGCATCCATCGTGGTGGACGACAAACTCACGTCAGACACACTGAAACGGGTGTAGCTCAGACCATAACCGAACGGGAACAGCGGGCCGTTGGTGATATCAAAATAACGGGTGGTGTATTTATCCGGATGTTGCGGATTAAACGGACGGCCGGTATTGAGCACGCTGTTATACAAAGGAATTTGCCCGACAGAGCGCGGGAAGGTCATCGGCAGTTTGCCTGACGGATTGTAATCACCAAACAGAACGTCGGCAATCGCATGTCCCCCTTCGGTGCCGCTGAACCAGGTTTCCAGCATAGCGTCAGAAATTTCGTTTTCCCACGTCAGGGTCAGAGGGCGCCCATTCATTAACACGATAACCAGCGGCTTACCGGTGGCTTTCAATGCCTTGAGCAGGTCCCGCTGGCTTTGAGGAATGTTGATATCTGAACGACTGGACGCTTCGTGTGCCATGCCTTGTGCTTCACCGACGACGGCGACCACAACGTCAGCTTTTTCGGCCGTTTTCACCGCTTCGTCAATCATATCCTGCGGTTTGCGCGGATCGTTGATTACCTGTTTCTCGTAAGAGTTCAGAAAATCGACCATAGCCTGATCGTTAGTGACGTTGGCTCCCCGGGCATACAGGATGGTGCCTTTATCGCCGAGTACATCTTTCATGCCTTGCAATACCGTCACAGCCTGCGCCGCTTTACCGGCTGCAGACCAGCTGCCCATTACGTCACGTTTGCTGTCAGCCAGGGCGCCAACGACGGCAATCGTGCCTTTTTTCTGTAACGGCAACGTTTGATTGTTGTTTTTCAGCAGTACCAGCGACGTTCGCGCCACTTCGCGTGCCTCCTGGCGATGCAGACGGCTCTCGGCATTGGTGTCCGCCGGGTCGCTCGACTGCGGGCCTAAATGACGATATTCATCGACAAACAGCCCCATATCCCATTTTGCGGCCAGAACATCGCGAACGGCGCGATCAATATCTTTTTGGCTGACCAGACCGTCGGCGAGTAAGCCTTTCAGGTATTTACCGTACATATTGTCGGCCATGTCCATATCGACACCGGCTTTCAGCGCCATCGCGGCAGCCTGACGATCATCTTCGGCAACGCCGTGTTTGACCAGCCCGCCAATAGCCCCGTGATCACTGACGGTCAGGCCCCTGAACTGCCAGTCGTCGCGCAGAATATCTTTCAGTAACCAGGTATTCGAGGTGGCGGGAATGCCGTTAACGCTGTTGAGCGCCACCATTACACCGCCGGCACCGGCATCCACTGCCGCTTTATACGGCGGCATGTAATCATTGAACATGCGGGTCAGGCTCATATCGACGGTGTTGTATTCACGACCGCCTTCGACAGCACCGTACAACGCATAGTGCTTGACGTTTGCCATGACGGCATCAGGAGCAGACGGATCTTTGCCCTGATAACCGGTAACCATTTCATGCGCGAGGCGCGAGGTCAGATAGGTATCTTCGCCGAAACCTTCTGAGACACGTCCCCAGCGCGGATCACGGGTAATATCGACCATCGGTGAGAACGTCATGTTCAGGCCATCGGCTGCCGTTTCCAGTGCCGAAATGCGTGCGCTGGTGGCAACCGCCTGCATGTCCCAACTCGCCGCCAGACCGAGGCTGATAGGGAAAATGGTGCGCTGACCATGCACCACGTCATAGGCATAAAACGGTGGGATTTTCAGGCGGCTGTACTGCACCTGATCCTGCATACGGCGAATATCAGGTTTCGTTACAGTATTAAACACGCCACCGACTTTACCGGCGCGGATGTCAGCCATAATCGCTTCTTTTTGGTACTCAGGCCCCACAGTGACCAGATTCAGCTGACCGATTTTTTCATCAAGGGTCATTTTTTTCATCAGGTCAGCAATGAACGCGTTGCGTTCTTTCACCTGATCCTGAGGTATGCCCGTTGTTTCAACGGCGAGAGAAGAAGCAGAACTTACCAGTAACACTAACGCGCCAAGCATGTGATGCGTATTCATCGGAATTCCTTCAGCCATAAACAGGGGAGCTAAATCAGAGAAAATTCAGCAGCCTGAAGCAAACAAAGCAATGATCATTCTAAGAAAAGTATAGAGTGAGAATCTAATACGTCCGTTCAACTATTAGCAATGAATAGTTTAGACGCCAACACAATATCTTTTTACCTTTCGGGACATCCCGCAATTTACAGGTAATCAGAATGATAGATACAAAAAGACCTTCGATGCATCACGCAAATTTTTATATTTAGGATTACATGACATCTGGCTGAACAAATAAGCATCAAAAGTCTGGCGGGGGAAGCGCGTGGATAATACAAAAGGGCAGCACATACGGCTCTGCCCTTTAATATTCAGGAATATCCGCTAAGGACATCAGACTAATAGTAGTAAGACATATCGGTCGGGGTTTTACTCATGACATCAAAGAAAACGTCTTTGGTATTTGCCCAGAACTGCGCGATGGCAACGGCGTTGTAGCTCATGCCCATCAGGCTCATGACAAAAAAACAGGTCACGGTCAGACCGATACCGCTGCAAACGAATGCCATGGTATTGCGGCTGGACTGGCGACAAACAATATTAAGCTGGCTGGTGCAGAACATCAAAAAGGCGCTCAGCAATTCCCAGCGCATCATTAAAATCCCGGCAGTTAATGTACCCATCGATAAAATCCTTACTCACTACAGCCGCTTGCACGAAGCCAAAAAACAGCCGGAGGACTGCTACAACAGGCGGGCAATGGGCTTTACTGAAGAAATGGTGAATTACAATTATGTGACGACGGTCACATTATATCACCGGATTTTATTTTTGAGTAAAAAATGTGCGCTAATGAAAAATAGGCATAACACATCAACTTATTTTGATGATGTGTTATGAAAGCGGCTAAATCGCGATGTCTGCCGACGGGATAATTATGCGCCGTAGCCCATGACTTGTAGCAGATGCTGAGCCTGCTGTACCGCTTCCTGCCGGTGTGCGACGCCCAGTTTCTGGTAGAGATTACGGATATGCGTTTTGATCGTCGTCGAGGCTACATCCAGCTCACCGGCAATCTGGTCATTACTGTAGCCGGAGTAAATCAGCCCCAGAACCTGCCATTCGCGCTGAGTCAGCGGGCTGGTGCGGATAAGTTCCGGCACCTGCGGATGGGTCAGTAGTTTGTTCACAAAGCCTTCGTCGAAATGGGCAAACTTATGGCGGTGATGCTGGTTAATTTCGCGCAAAATCTGTTGGGCGCGACGCTGTTCCAGCTCCGGCAACAGATTAAGCTGGATCAGCTGGCGCAGTTGTTGCGCCATCATTTCCCCTTCAATGACGAAATGGCTGATAAAACCGGTGCGGTTCGCCAGTGACAGCGCTTCGATCAATACCTTTTGGGCGTCACTTCTGCGCCCGGTTTGCCAGTAAAGTAAGTTACTCAGCAGTAAATTGCGGTTGAGATCGCTGGTCAGGCGCAGCTGCCGGGCATTCAGATTCAGTTCATCCAGCACCACTTCTGCTTCATCAAACTTTTCCAGCAAAATTTGTACACGGGCGATATTGCGCCACTGACCTTGCTGAAAATGGTTATCCGCCATATCCGGTTTACGCGCCTGTTGCAGCCACTGACGTGCCGCGTTTTTATCGCCAATCATCTGCCAGTAAATCACACGTGGCTTATCGGTATTGGTCAACCAGTCGATGTGATACTGACCCGTTTTCAGCAACGCTTCACAGCGCTGCAAATGGTGATGGGCATTGTCGAGCTGGCCGCGTGCCAGCGAACATTTCGCCAGCATCGCCAGACATTGCAACTGCTGCTGTGGCTGGAAGTTGGTCAGCACATTAAGCCCTTCACGCGCGGCTTCTTCCGCATCATCGAGCCGCGACCACGACCACAAAAGTTGTGAACGTAAACGCAGTAAAAATTCGTGCATCGGCAATTGTTCCAGATGCTGTTCGCGTACCAGTTCAAAAGCGCGATCCTGCATCTCAAACGCGGCCTGCAAAAAACCCTGAGCAATCAGGATCTCACTCTGTTGCAGCAGCGCCCATAAAGCGTAGTGATAGGCTTCGTAACGGCGTGCGATTTGTTCGGTCTGTTGCATCAGCGGCAGTGCGCGGGTGAGATCCCCTTTGCAGTGCTGGATTTCACCGGTGACGGATGTCGCCACAATGCGGCTGTAATAGCTTTCATAAGGCAGATAACGCAGGGCCTCAGCGGCCAGTTTTTCCGCTTCATCCTGTCGTCCGTCGTTGATGGCCACCTGCGCACGCAGCGCATCAAACTCGGCTGCCTGCGCCTGTTCCATCACAATATTACGCTGTTTCATTTCGTTTTCAGCGCGGGCCAGCAGCACGTCGACTTCAGCATAACGGTGCTGGCTTTGTGCCAGCCATGCCTGTAACAGCACCAGCTTAGGATTCTGAATCAGCCGGTCGTAAGGCAGGGCGGCCAGACATTCTTCCAGCAACGCCAGTTCGCTTTGATTAAACAGCGCCCAGGCGTGTTGCAGCAGAATATCCCGCAGCAGATGAGTGTCTTCGGCACCCAGCGCATGATGAATCGCTTCGGCAGGGAAACCTTGTGCCAGCCAGCCTTCGGCGGCAGCGCGATGAATAGCGGGCAGCTCAGACGCCAGTTCCCACTGACAGCGCTGCCGCAGGAAGGTGGCAAACAGCGGGTGGAAGTTAAACCATTCGCCGCTGTCATCCATGCGGTTAATGAATAACCCCTGGCGCTCCAGCTCCTCCAGACGTTGCTGACCATTTTCACTGCCGGTCAGGCGCACAATCAGCGCATCGTTCATCGAGCGCAACAGCGAGCAGCGCAGGAGAAAATCACGCGTCGGTGCATCAACGCGATTCAGAACTTCATCCACCAGATATTCAGAAAGATGGCTGGCATTCAACCCGGCCAGCTTACGTGCGGACTGCTGGGTCGAATGCTGGGAAGAGTGCGAAGACTGCCGTGCCGATAGGGCAATCAGTTGCAACGCGGTGGCCCATCCTGCGACTTCGTCACATAACCGGCTACTGTCCGCCTGCTCAATCGGGTCTTTCAGCCGGTTATCGAAAAATTGCTGTGTTTCCGGATGCGTAAAGGCCAGATGCGAAGCGTTGAGCTCCAGCAGTTGCTCGCGTACACGCATATTGGCGATGCCCAGCGGCGGCAGGGTGCGTGAAAGCACCACCAGTGACAGATTTTCCGGCTGATGGCGCAGGAAAAAACGCATCCCTTCATGAATGGCATCATTGGAAATCAGATGATAATCATCGATGACCAGCAGCAACGGGCTGTGCCAGTCGGAAAGTTCCACAAAAAGCTGGGCAAACAGCGCCGGCAGACTGGCGTACTGATGCTTCAGACTCAGCGCTTCGCTTTTGACGCAATGTCCGCCGCAGGCCTGCTGCACAGCAGCAATCAGATAGCAGGCAAAGCGCTCCGGCTGATTGTCGCTTTCATCAAGAGAATACCAGCCCAGATCGCTTTTGCCTGCTGCCCAGTGCGCCACCAGCGTCGTTTTCCCATAGCCCGCCGGACTGGCGACCAGGGTCAGACGATAATTTGGCGCAGTCGAGAGCTTCGTCAGCAGACGTTCCCGAACTACTGTATTTTGCTGCCGCACCGGGCGGCTTAATTTTGAAGGGATCAGCATTTTTTTCGATTCTTTTGACAGAAAGGGACAGAGGGGTGTTATTTATTTCACAGCGTGTAATTAATCACTTTTTCTAAAGTCCTCCTTTGAAACATTGATTGCAAGAATGTTACGTTTTTACATGCCGTTAAGTTGCTCTGCATCACACTTCTTAATACAAATTTTCAGGCGTTTGCCCTGAACCTCCGTCTCCTCCGGCTACGCCCCGTTTCTCCTCCCTGCCTAATCTTTACCGGGATGATGCCGCTTACCGATACACACGTCAGCATAGTGATAATCAACATCAGGCTTTCCCTACAAATTCCCGGATAAAGAGGCATGAAATGCAGGTGACTTTAGATAAGACGCAATTTTTAGCCGCGCTGAAACGCCAGTGGCAAGGGTTCGGTTTGCAACAGGCACAGGATATGACACCGCATCAGTGGTGGCAGGCTACCAGTGCCGCATTATCTGAACAACTGAGTGCGCAGCCTGCGGCAAAAGCGACAAAACAGCCTCAGCGGCACGTTAACTATATCTCGATGGAGTTCCTGATCGGGCGCCTGACCGCAAACAATCTGATCAATCTCGGCTGGTATGACACGGTCAGTCAGGCGCTGAAAGAGCAGGGGGTTGAACTGGCCGATGTGCTGGAGCAGGAAACCGATCCGGCACTCGGCAATGGCGGGTTAGGCCGTCTGGCTGCCTGTTTCCTCGATTCTATGGCAACCGTCGGGCAACCCGCGACCGGCTATGGTCTGAACTATCAGTATGGTCTTTTCCGCCAGTCGTTCAGCGAAGGCAAGCAACAGGAAGCGCCGGACAGCTGGCATCGCGAAAGCTATCCGTGGTTCAGCCACAATAGCTCGCTGTCTGTGGATGTCGCGTTCGGCGGCAAACTGACGAAAAACGAAAAGGGCGTTCAACGCTGGCAGCCCGCGTTTACCCTGCGGGGGGAAGCCTGGGATCTGCCGGTGGTCGGTTACAAAAATGGTGTCACCCAACCGCTGCGCCTGTGGCAGGCCACTGACGTACATCCGTTCGATCTGACGTTGTTCAACGACGGTGAATTTCTTAAAGCCGAGCAAAAAGGCATTGATGCGGCCAAACTCACCAAAGTGCTTTATCCGAATGACAATCATGACGCCGGTAAACGCCTGCGCCTGATGCAGCAGTATTTCCAGTGCGCCTGCTCGGTGGCCGATATCCTGCGCCGCCATCATTTCCTTGGCCGGAAAATTGAGGATTTACCGAAATTCGAAGTCATCCAGCTCAATGATACGCACCCGACCATTGCCATTCCTGAGCTGCTGCGTATTTTGCTCGACGAACATCAGCTTGACTGGGATGCGGCCTGGGCGATCACCAGTCAGACATTCGCGTACACCAACCACACACTGATGCCGGAAGCGCTGGAATGCTGGGATGAAAAACTGGTGCGCAGCCTGCTTCCCCGCCATTTCTCATTGATCAAAGCCATCAATGCCCGCTTTAAAAAAGTGGTCGAAAAACAGTGGCCGGGTGACAAAGCCGTATGGGAAAAACTGTCAGTTCATCAGGACAAACAAGTGCGGATGGCGAATCTGTGCGTGGTCAGTGGTTTTGCGGTGAACGGCGTGGCAGCGTTGCATTCCGAACTGGTGGTCAAAGATCTGTTCCCGGAATACCACCTGCTGTGGCCGAATAAATTCCATAACGTGACCAACGGCATCACACCGCGCCGCTGGCTGAAACAGTGTAACCCTGCGCTGTCATCGCTGATTGATGACACCCTGAAAACGGAATGGGTGAATGACCTCGACGCGCTGAAAGGGCTGGAAGGTTTTGCCGACAACAAAAAGTTCCGTCAGCGTTATCAGGCCATTAAGCGTGAGAACAAAATCAAACTGGCGCATTACGTGCAACAGACAATGGGACTGACGCTCAACCCTGATGCCATTTTCGATGTACAGATCAAACGCCTGCATGAGTACAAACGCCAGCACCTTAACCTGCTGCACATTTTGTCGCTGTACCGCCAGTTGCGTGATAACCCGGAAATGGACCTGGTGCCGCGTGTCTTCCTGTTCGGCGCGAAAGCGGCACCGGGTTATTACCTGGCGAAAAATATTATCTACGCCATCAATAAGGTGGCGGAAAAAGTGAATAACGATCCGCTGGTGCGTGACCGCATCAAAGTGGTATTTATCCCGGATTACCGCGTATCCGTGGCTGAACTGATGATCCCGGCAGCCGATGTATCCGAGCAGATCTCAACAGCGGGCAAAGAAGCATCTGGTACCGGCAACATGAAACTGGCACTGAACGGTGCGCTGACCGTCGGCACCCTCGACGGTGCGAACGTTGAGATTGCCGAAGAGGTGGGTGAAGACAATATCTTCATCTTTGGTCATACCGTCGATCAGGTCAAAGCTTTGCAGGCGGAGGGCTACGATCCGCTTAAAATTCGCAAGAAAGACAAGCACCTGGATAAAATTCTCAAAGAGCTGGAAAACGGCTTCTTCAGCAATGGTGAAAAGCAGGCGTTCAGTCTGATGCTCGACAGTTTGCTGGGCGGCGGCGACCCGTATCTGGTGCTGGCCGACTTTGCGGATTACTGTGCGGCACAGCAGAAAGTGGACGCGCTGTATCGCGATCAGGATGAATGGACGCGCAAAACTATCCTCAACACGTCCCGCGTAGGGATGTTCAGTTCCGACCGTTCGATCCGCGATTATCAGCAGCGGATCTGGCAGGCGAAGCGATAAGGAGCTGGCATGGAGAACAAAGCACTGGAGCAGGCCGCCAGGGAGGCGGGGATCGCCTCTGGTTTTATTAACGCGCACGGTAAACAGCAGGCGATCGCCCCTGAGACCAAGCGTGAGCTGTTATCGGCGATGGGCTGGGAGGCGGGACACAGCCGCCCGGTGACGACACCGGTACCCTCGGTCAAAGTATTTGTCACGGGCAGCCGTCTGGCATTACCGGTCAGCGGTGAAGGCGAATATGCCTGGACACTGAAGCTGGAAAGCGGCACGACGCAAAAGGGGCGGATCAGCGGCAAAATGACACTGGCGCTGCCGGGTAAAATTCCTGCCGGCTATCATCAGCTGACGTTGACACAGGACGCGCAACAGTGGGATTGCCGGGTCATTGTGGCACCGAAACGCTGTTATGAACCGGATGCCCTGCTGGCCGGTAAAAAACTGTGGGGCGCCTGCGTACAGCTCTATACGTTGCGCTCGGAAAATAACTGGGGCATCGGTGATTTCGGTGACCTCAGTATGATGCTGAAAAATATCGCTCAACGTGGCGGCGCATTTGTCGGGCTTAATCCGATCCACGCGCTGTATCCGGCGAATCCGGCGGCTGCCAGCCCCTATAGCCCGTCTTCCCGCCGCTGGCTGAATGTGATTTATATCGACGTCAGTGCGGTAGAAGATTTCAGGCAAAGCGATGCGGCGCAACAATGGTGGCATCAGCCGCTGACGCAGCAACGCATACAGGCGGTGCGCGCGAATGACCGGGTGGATTACGCTAACGTCATGCCGCTGAAATTAGAAGGGTTACGGCTGGCTTACGCGCATTTCCTGGGGCGTAAGCCACAGGATCCGCAGGTGAAGTCCCTGGGTAATTTCGTCAAACAGGGCGGTGAAAGCCTGTATCTGCAGGCTGCCTTTGATGCATTGTACGAGCATCTGGCGAAAGAAAGTGATGTGGCGCTTGGCTGGAACCGCTGGCCGGAAAAATATCATGATGCCCGGGGCCCGGCCGTGAGGGCATTCTGTGAACAGCATGCGCAGGATGTGGAGTTTTATGTGTGGTTGCAGTGGCTGGCGGAAACGCAGTTTACGCAGTGTTACCACACCAGCCAGCAGTACGAGATGCCGATGGGGCTTTACCGGGATCTGGCGGTCGGCGTGGTAGAAGGCGGCTCCGAAACCTGGGGTGACGGCGAGCTGTATTGCCTGAAAGCCTCGGTGGGGGCGCCGCCGGATATTCTGGGCCCGCTCGGACAGAACTGGGATCTGCGCCCGATGGATCCGCATGTGATGGTGAGACGCGGCTATCAGCCGTTTATCGATCTTCTGCGTGCCAATATGACCAGCTGCGGTGCATTGCGTATTGATCATGTGATGACGTTGCTGCGTCTGTGGTGGATCCCGGCTGGTGAAACGGCGGATAAAGGCGCGTATGTACAGTATCCGGTGGATGATCTGCTGGCCATTTTAGCACTGGAAAGTCAGCGGCACCGCTGCATGGTGATCGGCGAAGATCTGGGTACGGTGCCGGTCGAGATCGTCAGTAAACTGCGCGAAAGCGGTGTGTATTCCTATAAGGTGCTGTATTTCGAACGCGATGAGGAAAACAACTTCCGCGCGCCGCAGTCCTATCCGGTTCAGGCGATGGCGACTATCACCACGCATGACCTGCCGACGCTGCGAGGCTACTGGCAAAGTGACGATCTGGCGCTGGGCAAAACCCTCGGTTTATACCGTGACGAAGCTGTTTTACAGGCGCTGTACGCTGACCGTGCCCGCGCACGTCAGGGGTTGCTCGACGGCCTGCATCATTACGGTTGCATCCCGAAGAAAACCGGGCATAAAGCCGCGCTGATGGAAATGACGCCGGTACTCAACCGGGGTCTGCAACGCTACGTTGCCGACAGCGCCTGCGCCTTGCTCGGTCTGCAACCGGAAGACTGGCTGGACATGGACACACCGGTCAATGTGCCCGGCACCAGCGATGAATACCCGAACTGGCGGCGTAAGCTTTCTCATACGCTCGAAGACATGTTCGCCGACGAGCAGGTGAATAAGCTGATTAAAGATCTTGATAAACGTCGCCGGAAAGTCTCGGTAAATTAAACTGTCATCATTACAAAGAGAGCCATGAGTCATATCATGGCTCTCTTTTTATTG
>NZ_JAFMOS010000517.1 GCF_019049755.1 Rahnella perminowiae | reverse complement strand
GAAGAAATGGAGGGTTTTAAAACGAAACAGATACGCGTTTTGAAAGCGTTGTCTATAGTTAACAAATAATTAAATGAAACAGGACGACAGACATTTATGTTAACAGTGCATCATTTGGATAATTCCCGTTCGCAGCGAATCTTATGGATGCTCGAAGAACTGGACATTCCTTACGAAATCAAACGTTATCAGCGGGATAAAAAATCCATGCTGGCACCGGCATCACTCAAAAAAATTCATCCTCTGGGCAAGTCACCCGTACTGGAAGATAACGGACTGATCCTCGCGGAATCCGGCGCCATTATTGAATACCTGCAGGAGGTGTATGACGATGCGGGCACGCTGAAACCCACGGCGTTTGCCGAGCGTCAGCAATATCGTTACTGGATGCACTACGCTGAAGGATCGCTGATGCCTTTGCTGGTCATGAAGCTGATTTTCAGCCGTCTGGGTCAACCGCCAATGCCATGGCTGATCCGCCCGATTGCCGGCGCGATCGGGCAGGGCGTGCAGAAAAATTATCTGGATAAACAGATCCATACTCATCTGGATTATCTTGAACAGCACCTGGTAACTCATCCTTATTTTGCCGGTTATCAGTTCAGCGCAGCAGATATTCAGATGAGTTTCCCGATAGAAGCGATCAATGCCCGGTCCGGACTTGGGAAATACCCGCAACTGAATGCCTGGCTATCAAATGTGACTGCACGTCCGGCCTATCAGAAGGCGCTGGAAAACGGCGGACCATTTAATATTTTACGTTAATCCATTACGCGCTTTTATATTATTCAGGCATTGATTGCGCGTGATGGGGTACGCAATCAGCGCCTGATAAAAATAAACCACAATAAATACCCTGCTATTTATTTCGCCTCTTTTTCTTCCTTTTTTGGCACCGGATAAATTTCCACCACAATCGCGTTTTTATTGACCGGACAACGGTAAATTATTGCCATTCACAGTTGATGTGCGCCGGTTAAAGGCGAGATAATCGTTTGCGTACCTCCCCTTCATACTTCACGTTGCAGACGTGTTGGCTACGGTCGGTCACCCGAATCACTTACCTGAGTAAGCTCATCGGGATTCCCTTCCTTGCCGCCTTCCTGCAACATGAATTATTTGGGGCGTTTTTTTAATGAGTCCCCGCCATACGCGCTGCGAGTTAAACGTTTGCTTTGCCGTACTGACGCTGTTTCCGGCGATTCAGGACGACAAATAAGGAAAGGAACGTGCAGAAACGGTTTCATAATGACCACGCCGGCTAATCAGTAAAGACATTCAGAGGATTTTCCATGTCGAGTCAACAACCTCAGGCGGGCAGCGCCGTTGCGCCAAAAAGCCCGCTTGATGCTTTTTTCAAAATGAGTGCGCGTGGCAGTAATGTCCGTCAGGAAGTGATAGCGGGCTTAACGACTTTCCTGGCGATGGTATATTCGGTCATTGTCGTGCCATCCATGCTCGGCAAAGCAGGCTTCTCGCCAAGTGCAGTATTTGTTGCGACCTGTCTGGTTGCCGGTTTTGGTTCCTTGCTGATGGGCCTGTGGGCAAACCTGCCGCTGGCGATTGGTTGCGCCATTTCTCTGACTGCCTTTACCGCTTTTAGTCTGGTTTTGGGCCAGCATATCAGCGTACCGGTGGCACTCGGCGCGGTATTTCTGATGGGCGTCTTGTTCACTATTATCTCGGTGACGGGCATCCGTTCGTGGATTTTGCGCAATCTGCCAACAGGCGTTGCGCATGGCACCGGTATCGGTATTGGTTTATTCCTGTTACTGATCGCCGCCAACGGTGTTGGCCTGGTGGTGAAAAACCCGCTGGACGGCTTACCGGTGGCACTTGGCGCGTTCACCTCTTTCCCGGTAGTGATGACATTACTCGGTCTGGCGGTGATTTTTGGCCTGGAGAAACTGCGTGTTCCGGGTGGCATCTTGCTGGTGATTATCGCGATTTCGATTATCGGCCTGATCTTCGATCCTGCCGTGAAATATCAGGGTTTGTTTGCGATACCTTCTCTGGCAGGCGCTGACGGCAAATCGGTGATTTTCGATCTGGATATCATGGGCGCGCTGAAAGCTGCGGTATTACCCAGTGTACTGGCCCTGGTGATGACGGCGGTGTTTGATGCCACCGGCACCATTCGCGCGGTCGCCGGTCAGGCCAATCTACTGGATGAAAACGGGCAGATCATCAGCGGCGGCAAAGCCCTGACGGCTGACTCCGTGAGCAGTATTTTCGCTTCCCTGGTTGGCGCTTCTCCGGCTGCGGTTTATATCGAATCGGCAGCCGGCACGGCGGCTGGCGGTAAAACCGGCCTGACAGCCACCGTGGTCGGTGTGCTATTCCTGCTGATGTTGTTCCTGTCTCCGCTGTCTTATCTGGTTCCTGCTTACGCCACCGCACCTGCGCTGATGTACGTTGGTCTGCTGATGCTCAGCAACGTCACCAAACTGGATTTCAGCGATTTTGTTGACGCGATGTCAGGGTTACTTTGCGCGGTCTTTATTGTTCTGACCTGTAACATTGTCACCGGCATTATGCTCGGTTTCAGCGCACTGGTGATTGGCCGTATTTTCTCCGGCGAATGGCGTAAACTTAACGCTGGGACGGTGATTATCGCTGTGGCGCTGGTGGCGTTTTATGCGGGCGGATGGGCGATCTGATCTGTTTGCTCCTCTCTCTTCGCAGGGGGAGGAGCAAATCCTCTCTGATGTAACCGCACGCACTGATTTAAATCACATCTCCTTTTGATCTACTATTCCTTAGTTCGCTCCGGACTCACTCACCTGCGTCTGGCTGAAATTTATAAAAACAAGAGTCTAAGGAAAGCATGGAAATCTTCTTTACCATTCTGATTTTGATTCTGGTGGTGTCGCTCTCCGGCGTCGTCACCAGAATGTTGCCGTTTCAGGTTCCTCTTCCGTTAATGCAGATTGCTGTCGGTGCTTTGCTGGCCTGGCCAAATTTTGGTTTGCATGTGGATTTCGATCCTGAGCTGTTTCTCGTCCTTTTTATCCCGCCGTTACTGTTTGCTGATGGCTGGAAAACCCCGACCCGCGAATTCCTCCACCACGGGCGCGAAATTCTCGGGCTGGCACTGGTGCTGGTGTTACTCACCGTCGTCGGTATTGGCTATCTGATTTATATGATGGTGCCGAATATCCCGCTGGTGGCCGCGTTCGCGCTGGCAGCCGTGCTTTCACCAACCGATGCCGTGGCGTTGGGCGGGATTGTCGGTAAGGGGCGTATTCCGAAGTCGATCATGGGCGTGCTGGAAGGTGAGGCGCTGATGAATGACGCATCCGGCCTGGTCTCCCTGAAATTTGCTATTGCTGTGGCGATGGGCACGATGATTTTTACCGTCGGCGGTGCAACGGTCGAATTTCTTAAAGTGGCGATCGGCGGCCTGATGGCCGGTGTGGCGGTGACGTGGTTATACAGTAAATCGCTGCGCATCATGAGCCGCTGGAGCGGTGATGATCCGGCGACACAAATTGTCTTCCTGCTGCTGCTGCCGTTCGCCTCGTATCTGATTGCCGAACATATCGGTGTGTCGGGCATTCTGGCCGCAGTGGCGGCGGGGATGACCATCAGCCAGTCCGGCATTATACGTAACGCGCCACTGGCGATGCGCCTGCGCGCGAACAGCGTGTGGGCGATGCTTGAGTTTGTGTTCAACGGCATGGTGTTTATCATGCTGGGCCTGCAATTACCGGGGATCCTTGAGAACTCTATCGATCAGGCCACACACGACCCGTCTATTGTGACATGGCATCTGTTTGCCGACGTCGGGATTATCTATTTTGCGCTGCTGATCCTGCGTTTCGTCTGGCTGTGGGTAATGAAGAGTTTCAGCAACCGTTTTCTGAAAAAGAAACCGCTGCTGTTTGGCAACTACAGCACGCGTGAGCTGTGGGTGGCCTCTTTTGCGGGTGTGCGAGGGGCCATTACGCTGGCCGGTGTGTTGTCGATTCCGTTATTCCTGGCTGATGGTTCGGCGTTCCCGTCGCGTTATCAACTGGTCTTTCTGGCGACCGGCGTCATTCTTTTCTCACTGATTGCCGGCGTGATTGCCTTGCCGTTCCTGCTCAGAGGTGTGGTGGTGGCTGACGGCACGACCTACCGTGAAGAAGAACGCATGGCGAAATCGATCGCTGCAGAAGTGGCGATCGAAAGCCTGCATAAAATGGAAGAACGTCTGGCGGCAGATACCGAAGAAAATATTGATGAACAGACGCTGAAGGAGATCAGTTCGCGGGTGATCGGGACGTTACGACGACGCACGGCAAACCGTGATGATATGGAAACCGCGCTGAAGCTGGAAAATCTGGAGCGCCGCTTCCGTCTGACTGCACTGCGTGCGGAACGTGGTGAGCTTTATCATCTGCGCGCCACGCAGAAAATCAGTAACGAGACCCTGCAAAAACTGCTGCATGATCTGGACTTACTCGAAGCATTGTTAGTCGAAAAAGAAGTGTAAAAGTTACAAGCAATATCAGGAACCGCGTGTGCTGCAACGTTCACGCGGTTTTTATTTCCCACTAACTTCCCGCTATTTCCAGTAATCCCTGCACAGAGTGATCCAGGCCTGCGCACTGTGCGAGAGATAACTGCCCTGATGCCAGATAAGCCCGAGCTGCCACGGCATCAGCGGATCCAGCGGTAGCCACATCAGCGCATTTTTATCCAGCCGCTGGCAGACCGGTTCCGGCAAAATCGCCACACCCATACCGGTTTGTACCATCGCTGCCAGGAAATCCCATTGCCCGCTGCGTGCCGCAATTTTTGGCGTAAAACCGTGTGAGGCGAAGGCATCCATCAGCTGGCGGTACAGGGCAAAATCTTCGTTATAAATCAGGATGCTTTCTTCAGCCAGTTCGCTTATCGACATACGCGTCCTGTTCAGCCAGTGCGGGGTGCGGGGCATCACCACACACATCGGATGGCTGAAAAGCGGCAGAGAGGCAATAGAAGGCACAGCGTCCGCCGGCAGGGCGGTGAGGGCCAGATCCAGTTCGCCGGATATCACCGCCTGTTGCACCGTCAGGCCGCCAAACTCGGAAATAATCAGTTCGATGCCGGGATATTGCTGGCGAAAGCTGCCGATAAGCGGCGCAATTTGCGTACCGACCATCGGGGGGATGCCCAGCCGTAAATGACCGGATTTCAGCGAGTTAATGTCTTCCAGTTCTGCTTCCAGCTGGCGAAACTCTTCAAGAATATTCAGGCCGCGCTGATACAACGCCTGACCACTGTCGGTCAGCCGTAAGCGGCGTCCTTCGCGGACAATCAGCGTGCATGCCAGTTCTTCTTCCAGATGACGCAGCATTTTGCTGATTGTCGGCTGGGTGACAAATAACTTTTCCGCTGCGCGGGTAAAGCTCTGCTGGCGAACCACTTCGACAAAATAGCGTAAGGTACGAACGTCCATGGGCGGATATTTTCCCGGTCAGATCGGCGAGTCACGAAGTATTCCAAACTGGAATCATTTTTATAATTTTAATTCATTTCTTTACCGGTTTCCTGCCAGCGTATACTTCTTTTTCACTCTTTCCTCTTTCGAGGTTATTCCCATGTTGTTGGCGTTGCGCACTAAAGCGCCGTCCCTGCTGACCCGTTGCCAGATCCCTGTTCAGGTGGTGCTGTATGCGGTGTTATTCGTTATAGCCGATCGCCTTGTCACTGCGCTCCATCTGCCTTTGCCTGCCAATATTGTCGGGATGCTGATGCTTTTGCTGCTGATTATGTTCCGTATTTTACCGGTGAAATGGGTGAAAGCCGGTTCCCGCTGGCTGCTGGCAGAGATGCTGTTGTTCTTTGTGCCGGCCGTGGTGGCTGTGGTGAATTACGCCCAGTTGCTGATGATCGAAGGCTGGAAAATCTTTCTGGTGATTGGTATCAGCACGATGCTGACGCTCGGGGCGACCGCAGTGGTCGTTGATAAAGTGTATCGTCTGGAGCAACGTCTGGCGGCGAGGAAGGCAAACCGTGACTGATTTACTGATCAGCATGTTGTGTTTCGTGGTCACCCTCGGGCTGTATTATGGCAACAAAAAACTGTACCGCCAGAAACGCACATTGCTCCTGATGCCGCTGGTGTTCACACCCATCGTGCTGGTGATTTTGCTGGTGGTGACGCATACGTCGTATCAGGATTACATCGGTGAAACGCACTGGTTGCTGTGGTTGCTCGGGCCGTCAACCATCGCGTTTGCGGTGCCGGTTTACGAAAATATGGCAGTGATCCGTCGTCACTGGATGTCACTCAGTGCAGGCGTGCTGACGGCGATAGTGGTTGCCGTCAGCAGTTCGGTCTGGCTGGCACGCATGCTGACGCTGCCGGAAGAAATCCAGCGCAGCCTGGCGGTACGCTCCATCACTACGCCTTTTGCGCTGGCCGCCGCTAAACAAATGGGTGGCCAGCCGGATCTGGTGGCGCTGTTTGTGGTGATCACGGGCGTCTTTGGTATGGCGGTCGGCGATATGCTGTTTCTGCGCCTGGCGGTAAAAAGCGGCCTCGCAAAAGGTGCCGGTTTCGGTGCGGCGTCACACGGTGCGGGCACGGCGAGAGCTTATGAACTGGGTGCGGAAGAAGGTGTGGTGTCGAGCCTGGTGATGATGCTGGCGGGGGTTGTCACGGTGGTGATTGCGCCGGTGATCGGGGGGCTGATGTGGTGATGATCTTTTGAAAAAGATCTGAAACTTTAAGTTCAAATTCAAATTCAAGGTTGTGGGCGTCGGCCCACACCGACCAGAGACCCGGTAACACGCGGGCCTCTGGACTCCGCGCTTTTTAACTGCGTGCTTCGCTCGCTGGCCATGTTTCAGGTGCGGCAGCGACAGCCGCAAAATCCTGCCGCTGCGCGGTGCCCTCCCGTCGGGTTACAACCCGCGCAAACTACCGCGCGGTTTTCCACCTCTCGTCCGGCGATATTTTGGAACCGGCCTCAACGTTAACCTCACAACCTCACCATCTTCTTTAAAAAAGCCTGCGGGCGATTCAGAAAGCTTGCTGAACGGAGCGGCCTGGAGACCAGAGGCTCCAGGACCGAGGGAAGGAACCGCGCAGCGGCAAGATTTCCAGCCTGTCACTGTGGTGGCTGAAACATAGCCAGCGAGCGATAGCGCGTGTTGAAAAAGCGAGGGGAAATCCAAAAGGGGAAAAGCACTTTCCCCTTTTGGGCGGTTTCGGCGGCAGCCGCTAAGCGAGCACCGCTATTGAGAAACCGAAACCTTCACCATTCCGTTCATATGCCGGTCAAGCTGCGGCCTCAGCTTAATGGATCACCTGCGATAAGAACTCCCGCGTCCTCGCTGATTTCGGATTGGCGAAGAACTCCAGTGGTGGTGCCTGTTCGACGATCTCCCCGCGATCCATAAAGATCACCCGGTCGGCGACGGTTCTGGCAAAGCCCATTTCATGCGTCACGCACAACATAGTCATGCCTTCTTCTGCCAGCGTAATCATGGTGTCCAGTACCTCTTTCACCATTTCAGGGTCGAGTGCAGACGTGGGTTCATCAAACAGCATGATTTTAGGCTTCATACACAGCGAACGGGCGATGGCTACGCGCTGCTGCTGACCACCGGAAAGCTGACCGGGGAATTTATGCGCATGTTCGGCGATGCGCACACGTTTCAGGTAATGCATCGCCAGTTCTTCGGCTTCCTTCTTCGGCATCTTACGCACCCAGCACGGCGCCAGGGTACAGTTCTGCAACACGGTCAGATGCGGGAACAGGTTGAAGTGCTGAAATACCATACCGACTTCGGTGCGTACGCGTTCGATATTGCGCAAGTCATCGTTCAGTTCAGTGCCGTCCACGACGATGCGCCCTTGCTGGTGCTCTTCCAGATGGTTAATGCAACGAATGGTCGTTGACTTCCCGGAGCCGGAAGGGCCGCATAACACGATACGTTCACGCGGTTTCACGCTCAGGTTGATATCTTTCAATACGTGGAACTGTCCGTACCACTTGTTCACGTTTTCCAGCGTGATCATCATATTTTGGTTTTCAGTGACTTGATGGTCGCTCATGGTTTACCTCAGTGTGCGGAACGTCCGGTGTGAAAGCGTCTTTCCAAATGCTGGCTATAACGCGACATGCTAAAACAGAAAATCCAGTAGACGGCGGCGGCGAAGACATAGCCTTCGGTCGACATGCCGAGCCATTCGGGATCGACGGTGGCTTGCTGAACGCTGCTAAACAAGTCGAACAGGCCGATAATGATCACCAGACTGGTGTCCTTGAACAGCGCGATAATGGTATTGACCAGACCCGGTATCACCATTTTCAGCGCCTGCGGCAGAATGACTAAGCCTTGCGTTTTCCAGTAGCCGAGCGCCAGTGACTCGGCGGCCTCGGTCTGACCTTTCGGCAGCGCCTGTAACCCGCCGCGTACCACTTCCGCGACGTACGCGGACTGGAACAACACAACCCCCACCAGTGCACGCACCAGTTTGTCGATATTTGTCCCTTCGGTCATAAACAGCGGCAGCATCACCGAGGACATAAACAGCACGGTGATAAGCGGCACGCCGCGCCAGAATTCGATGAAAATCACTGAGAGAATGCGCACGACAGGCAGGCTTGAACGCCGTGCCAGCGCCAGCATAATGCCCAGCGGTAACGCACCGGCAATACCGACTGCGGCAATGATCAGCGTCAGCGTCAGGCCGCCCCATTGGCGGGTTTCGACGCGACTCAGCCCCAGGAAACCGCCGTACAGCATGATCCAGGTGAAAATCGGGAAGAGCACCATCCAGCACGCGATATAACGTCCGCGCCGGGGCATGGCTTTAAAGAAGATCGGCGCAAGAGTCAGCAGACCGACGATCAGTGTGACGTTGATACGCCAGCGTTGATCGAACGGATACAGCCCGTACATGAATTGCCCGAAACGTGCATGGACAAAGACCCAGCACGCGCCAGCTTTGGTGCAGTCAGTGCGCGCGGTGCCGACCCAGTTGGCCTGGAAAATCACCCAGTTCAACAACGGGGGGATCACCAGCCACATCAGCCATATACAGAACAAAGTCAGCAGGCTGTTAAACCAGCTGGAGAAGAGATTTTTACGCGCCCAGAGCACGGCGATACCAAGTGGCGTACCGGGCTTCACGGCTCTGACTCCCGGAGGAAGTGTTGTCATTGTCATGGGATTCCCTTAACGCTCGACCAGTGCGATACGGCGGTTGTAAATGTTCATCAGGAAGGAAATTACCAGGCTGATGATCAGGTAGACTGACATCGTAATAGCAATGGTTTCAATCGCCTGACCGGTCTGGTTGAGCACGGTACCGGCGAACAGCGATACCATATCCGGATAGCCAATTGCTGCCGCCAGAGAAGAGTTTTTCACGATGTTCAGATACTGACTGGTCAGTGGTGGAATAATCACCCGCATCGCCTGCGGCAAAATGACCTGACGCAGGGTGACCGGATTCGGCAGACCTAACGAACGGGCGGCCTCATGCTGGCCGTGCGAAACAGACTGGATACCGGAGCGGATTACTTCGGCGATAAAGGTTGAGGTATAGACCGATAACGCCAGCGTTAACGCTGCCAGTTCCGGGATCAACACCATGCCGCCACGGAAGTTGAAACCGCGCAGTGCAGGCTCGTCCCAGTGCAATGCAGGCCCGAAAAACAGGTGTGCCAGCGCCGGAAATGCAACGATCATGACAATCGCCCACGGCCAGATGTGCCAGATCCGGCCGGTGTGTATCTGTCGGAAATGGTTGTAGCGTTGCAGTGCAATGATGCCAAAAATAGCCAGCAGCACGGCGATAAAACCCGCCAGACTTCCCGGTGCCAGTTCCGGTGACGGCAGGTACAGACCGCGGTTACTGACAAAAGCCAGGTCAAAAGCATTCAGGCTTTGACGCGGCCCCGGCAGGTTACGCAGTACGGCGAAATACCAGAAGAAGATTTGCAGCAGCGGTGGAATGTTGCGGAACGTTTCGATATACACCGTCGAGACTTTACGAATCAGCCAGTTATCGGAAAGGCGCCCTAAGCCGATAATGAACCCGAGAATCGAGGCAAAAACGATACACAACGCAGAAACCAGCAGGGTATTCAGCAGACCGATAACAAATACGCGCGCATAGGTGTCGCCTTCCTGATAGTCAATCAGATGCTGAACAATGCCGAAACCGGCACCTTTTTCAAGAAACGCAAATCCCGAGGTGATCCCTCGTGTTGTCAGATTGGTAATGGTGTTGTGGAGCAGGTAACCCAGACAGGCCACCAGCAACACCACCGCGAAAATTTGGTAAATCCAGGCTCGTACGGCTGGGTTTGCCAGCGAGAACGAGACTTTTCCGGTTGGGCGTTGCGACATAAGAACCTCGACCTGCAGGTAAAACAGTGGAAGTGATGCACCGGGGAACGACCGGTCCATCAGCTTCCTTTATCAGACTGAACTTTTGTTTATCCAAAGTAACTGGCGTTGCAGCAAGGCGGCAAGGGAGGGAATCCCGATGAGCTGACACGGGTCAGTGATTCGGGTGACCGAATGCCGTTAACGCCGCTGCAACGTCAAGTACGAAGGATAAAATCAACGGACAGGGGGTGCGTACTGGATGCCGCCTTTATTCCAGAGGGCGTTCTGGCCACGTTTAATTTTCAACTCGCTGCCCTGACCGACGTTGCGCTCGAAGCTTTCGCCGTAGTTACCCACTTGCTTAACGATTTTCACGACCCAGTCGTTAGGCACTTTCAGGTCAGCACCGTAAGTCCCGGTTTTGCCCAGCAGGTTGCTCATATCAGGTGTCGTCGGGTTAGCCGCCAGTTGAACAACGTTCTGAGAAGTCACGCCCATTTCTTCAGCATTGAGCATCGCGAACAGTGACCAGCGAACGATCGCCAGCCAGTCTTCATCACCACGGCGCACAACAGGTCCCAGCGGTTCTTTAGAGATAACTTCCGGCAGCACAATGAAATCATCCGGTTTGCCCAGTTTGATACGCAGTGCATACAGCTGAGACTGGTCAGAAGCCAGGGTGTCACAACGACCGGAGTCCAGCGCTTTGGCGCTTTCATCTGAACGGTCAAAGGTCACCGGGGTGTAAGTCATTTTGTTGGCTTTGAAGTAATCAGCCACGTTCAGCTCGGTATCTGTACCGGCCTGCAGACAGACCGTTGCGCCATCGAGTTCTTTGGCGCTTTTCAGACCCGCTTTCTGGTGGGTCAGGAAGCCGATACCGTCGTAGTAGTTTACGCCGGCGAAAATCATGCCCATGCCCGCATCGCGGGAAGAGGTCCAGGTGGTATTACGGGACAGGATATCCACTTCGCCAGACTGCAGGGCGGTGAAGCGCTCTTTCGCGGTCAGCGGGGTATATTTCACTTTCTCAGAATCACCAAACACCGCAGCAGCCACCGCGCGGCACACATCAACGTCGATACCGGTAAATTTGCCTTTGGAGTCAGCGTAAGAGAAGCCTGGCAAGCCATCGCTAATACCGCACTGAATAAAGCCTTTCTTTTTTACTGCATCCAGAGTGGTACCTGCATGAGCCTGACCAGCCAGTGTCACGAAGCTTGCTGCGGCAATCAGTGTTGAGAGCAATATTTTTTTCATAAAGCGTCCTGTGAGACAAAACTGAAAATTATTATTGTGTGAGTGCCGGAGCACCCTGTCTGTTATGGGGCAACGCCCTCTGCACCTGTCTTTGCAAAGGGAGTGCCAACATGAAAAATGCCCCATCAATCAAGTTGCATAGAGGAATTGCACAGTAACATTGACGAGGTGTATAAAATTTATTGCTCTCTTTCAGTGCGTGGTCAATGTGACTGCCTTAAATGAGTGCGGAATATTTCAATATTGGAGTGCAGATCGCGATGTTTGCAGCGAAGTGAAATATGCCCTCATATTTGGAAAAAAATGAGGCAAAACCATGAGCAAATCTCTCAGTTCGGATGAGCTGAGAGATAAATTGGCATGACGGGGTGTAAAACCGGGGCAGTGCAGCGGAGAAAAACGGGACGTCTTATTTGGCCTGATCTTTACTGCCTGTGATCAGTTTGCGTGCAGCCGCGATCTGGTCGCTATCCGGTGCTTTGGGTTTGGCTTTATTGAGCGCGGTGCTGAGGCCTGAACGTCCCCAGAGGTCAAAGCTGTCATCATCTTTGAGATGGTCGAAGATAGACGGTGTTGCGTCGTTTTTTTTAGCCATGAAAGTTACAGATCTCTTAATGGGATGCGATGAATGAAAAAAGCCCGACGCGGTGGCATCGGGCTGAGGGTTTATCCACTCTTGCGCTTATCAATAAAGCGAAGGTGCACCCGCCGGGCGGGTTTTAAAGCGGCGGTGCAGCCAGAGATACTGATCGGGTGCACGCATAATTTCTTTTTCGATTACCCGGTTCATGTAGGCGGCGGCTGCCATTTCATCATCGAGCGGGTAATCCTGTAATTGGGGCTGGATCACCAGTTCATAACCGGTACCGCCAGCTTTACGTACCAGCACGACAGTCACCAGCGCAGGTTTTGCCAGACGTGCCAGCATAAAGGTTCCGCTGGTGGTTGCGGCCTGATCGACCGCAAACAGAGGGGCAAATACGCTGCCGCGCGGGCCGTAATCCTGATCCGGTGCAAACCAGACGGCTTCGCCTTTTTTCAGCGCGTGAACCATACCGCGTAAATCTTTGCGATCGAGCATCGCCTTGTTAGACCGCATACGGCCCCAGGTCTGCACAAATTCCATCGCTTTATTGTTGTGCGGTCGGTACATCGCCATCATCGGCTGACATAAGCCCATCGCACGGCCGCCTAATTCCAGCGACATAAAGTGTACGCCAATCACCAGCACACCCTGTTTATTTTCCTGCGCCTTTTTCAGGTTATGCAGGCCGCTGACATCAAACCAGCGTTTTACACGGGCGTCCGACCAGAACCAGGCCATGCCGGTTTCCAGCAGACCCATGCCGAGGGATTCAAAGTTGCTGATGATGCGCGCTTCGACCTGATCAGAAGGGAGATCCGGGAAGCACAATTGCAGGTTACGGCGCGTTATTGATACACGGCGTTTCAGGAAGCGCATGGACGTTCGGCCCAACCAGATGCCGAGGCGATTTAACACCGGATAAGGGAGTTGAACCAGCAGGAACAGAACGCCAAGACCAAACCAGGTCAGCCAGTAACGTGGACGTAAAAAAGATGCGCGAAAACGAGGAGATGTCATAAAAGCCCAATCATATGCATAAAAAACCGGGGGTAACGCGTCAGGGGTTTGCTCAGTCGCGATACGGATTGTCTGTTAAAGAGTGGGACAACATCAAGGTGTAAACGTTTTCGAAAGTACACAAATTGACTCACTTTTACTTAATCAAGACATAATTTTAAAAGGCGGGATCGCGAAGCTGAAGGGCTGTCCGTAGGCGTTGAGCGGGGCGAATACGACTCTTGAGGCGAGTATAACATGCCGCGTGATCTAACCGCAGAGGGGAATCGTCCGATAAACGCACTATTTACTGTTTCTTTACGGAAGGGTTTACACAACAAAATGAAAACGCTACCGAAAGAAGGGAGTTTTCCTTCAGACGTCGCAGTTACACCCGCAGGATATTTCAGCACGCTCCTTTGGCGAAGCATGCTGAAAAGGGGAGTATCAGCGATATAACGGATTACTCATCACAGAATATCGGCCACTGCCATACAGCGCGATCACCACAGCAGCCATGAAATAATAAACGATATCTTCAATTGCCCATGCGCCGACCGGAGAGAGCGCGAAGGTGTGGTGGACACCGACCATCAGCCAGGCGACGACCATGGTCGCAGCCGCAGAGAGCGCCGCGAGGCGGGTGAAAATCCCCAGTATCATCATAACAGGAGCGATCACCTCACCAATGATCACGCCGTAGGCGACAAATGCCGGAATACCATATCCTGCCAGCATGCCCTGAATGCCGCCCAGTCCGTCGTGCAGCTTATGCCAGCCGTGAAAAATCAGCAGGCCATAGGTGATCCGCAACAGCAAAATCGCCAGATCCGGTTTGTTCAGTGCAGCGGTAAAACGGAGATAAAGTTGCTTCATCAGTATCACTCCTGGAGACATTTTATTGTCTCTATAAAGTAATTCTTAATCACTGAATGCAGGGGATAATTATTCTCATTTGGGTTGATCTGGATTAGGTTTTGCGCAGATTTTGGACTAAAGGTTTTTCGATAAAGCAGAAAACAAAAAGGCGCTCCCCTTACGGAAAAGCGCCTTTTTAAGACATGAGCTGATGAATATCAGTTCATGCCGTATTCTAACA